>JAICEP010000435.1 GCA_025924095.1 Sorangium sp. | reverse complement strand
GTCGCCGATCACCTCGAGATCCCGACGTGCCGGGCGCGCTTCGCGTGGCTGCGCGACCTCGGCTTCGCGACGCCGCAGACCGCTCACGGCAACGTCGAGGACGTCGTGAAGCTCTATCGGCGCTACTCGAGCGAGCTCCGCGCGGGCCTCGACTACGAGATCGACGGGCTCGTCGTCTACGTGGACTCGCTCCACCTCCAGGGCATGCTCGGCGACGTCAACCGAAGGCCGCGCGGCGCGGTCGCCTTCAAGTTCGCGTCGCCGGCCAAGGTGACGACGGTCGTGGCGATCCAGTGGGACACCGGGCCGAGCGGGCGCGTCACCCCGGTGGCGATCGTCGAGCCGGTGGAGCTCGCGGGCGCCAACGTCCGGCGCGCCTCCCTGCACAACGCAGCCAACGTGCGCGGCCTCGGCATCGGGGTGGGCGACGAGGTGCTGGTCTCGCGCCGCAACGACGTGATCCCGTACGTCGAGGAGGTCGTCGAGAAGCGCGGCCCCGTCGCGGTCCCCCCGTCGCTCTGCCCGGTCTGCAGCGCGCCGCTCGTGGTCGAGGGAGAGTACCTCCTCTGCCGGAACGCCGCGTGCCGCGCCCTCATCGAGGGGCGCATCCACAACTGGATCGACGCCATCGGCGCGCTGGAGTGGGGCGACAAGCTGATCGAGCAGGTGGTGGCCGCGGGCCTCGTGCGCGAGCCGCTCGACCTCTACAAGCTCACGGTGAAGGACATCGCCGAGCTCGACCGGCGCGGGGAAAAGAGCGCCACGAAGTGCCTCGACCAGCTGAAGAGCCGGCTCCCGCTCACGCTGCCGGTCTTCCTCGCGGCGCTCGGCATCGAGGGGTTCGCGATCCAGACCGCGCGGCTGCTCGTGTCCGCCGGCTACACGACGATCGAGAAGCTGCTCGCGGCCGGCGAGGACGAGCTCGCCGGCATCCCGGGGCTCGGCGCGATCAAGGCCGCGAGCATCGTTCGAGGGCTGCGCGCCCGCGGCGACGAGATCGCGCGGCTGCTCGCCGCCGGCATCGTCCCGGTGGCCCCCGAGGCCGAGGGGCCGCTCGCCGGCCTCACCTTCTGCTTCACCGGCGCGGCCGTGCGCCCCCGCGGCGAGCTCACCCACCTCGTCGAGTCGAACGGCGGCCGGGTGCTGAACAGCGTCACGAAGGAGCTCAACTACCTCGTCCTCGCCGACGTGGCGTCCGCGTCGAGCAAGGCGGTCAAGGCGCGCAAATACGGCACCAAGCTCATCACCGAGGACGACCTCGACAAGCTCATCACCGAGCGCCGCGGCGGCTGACCGAGGGAGCCGCCGGGGCTACCAGGTGATGTCCTGGTCCGCCGTCACGCCGAGCACGTCCCGGAGCTCGAGGACCCGCCCGTCCGGGACGCGGATCGTGCCGGAGTAGAGGCCGATCGGCTGCAGGAACTCCGAGACGACAAGGCCGAGGTTCGTGTGGTTCGAGTGCGCCGCGCCGGGGACGAACCGGAGATCCACGGCGCCGTCCGCGGTCCGGACGCGCCACGGGTCGAGCGGCCGGGCCGCGTCGAAGGTGAACCGGCCCTCTGCGAGCGGGATCAGGTCGCCCTCGATCCAGAGCGCGCACTCGGCATCGCCGATGAACCCCTCGCCCACGTTCAGACCGACGCGCTCGCCGCTCTCGGCGCGCCCCAGCACGAGGCCCCAGCGCCAGGCCGTGCGGCGCGGCAGGAGGCCGCTCGTGTAGTCGTAGCTGGCGAGCGATCCATCGAGCGAGATCCGGCGGCCGAGCACCGACGCTTCCCCTTCGACGCCGAGGAGCAGCCGCTTCTCGGTGGCGATCAGGGCGCCGCGCGGCGCCTGCGCGATCGCCGAGAGCGCCGGCGGAGCCGCGCGGCTGTCCAGCCGGGCCTCCAGCGCGAGCCCGCGGAACGCGGCGGCCACAGCGACCCTCGACTCCCCGCGCGGGCGCTCGATCCGCACCTGCGCGCGCGGCAGCCACGCGCGCGCGGAGCTGCCTTCGCCGCCCACGTCGCCCACGCTCGCCGCGAAGGGAGGGCCGAACGTCGAGCGGTCCACGAGCAGCCGCCGGCCCGCCTTGTCGAAGACGACGCCGAACACGAGCGCGAGGTAGCCGAGGTGCACGACCCCGACGGCGATGAAGACCTCGTCGGACGCGATCGCCACGTAGGTCCACCGCTTGTGCCTGAGCAGCCGGTCGAGCCTGCGCAGGGCGAGCGGGCTCAGGTCGACGCGCGGGAGCTCGCCCCGGTAGGACCCAGCGCGCGCCGCTCCCGTGCTCGGCTCGAGGATCGAATCGGGCGGCGTGATGAGCTCGCGCATCGCACGAGCGTAACGGCGGCGCGAGCGCTGCCCAAGGCGGGCGAGGCCTGAACATGACATCCGCGAAATGCGGTGAGCGCTGCCCTGCGCGGCCATCCGGCTCACCCGGCGGTCGCGAACGGCGGCGCCGGCGCGCTGCGCGCCCGCATCTCCCCCGCTAGACTCGCGTCATGATCGACGCCATCGCCACGCCCCCGAGCCCCCAGAACGAGCCCGTCCTCGCGTACGCCCCTGGCAGCCCGGAGCGCGCGGCCCTCAAGGCGGAGCTCGATCGCCGGGCACGGGAGACGATCGACATCCCGATGGTCATCGACGGCGAGGCGGTCCGGACCGGAGCCCTCGACGAGGTCCGCGCACCGCACCGGCGCGACCTCCTCCTCGCCCACGCCCATCAGGGCGGCGCCGAGCACGTCGCGCGCGCGATCGAGGCCGCCCGGCGAGCGCAGCGCGCCTGGTCGCGGGCGCCGTGGACAGAGCGCGCCGCGGTGTTCCTCAAGGCGGCCGAGCTGCTCGCGACCCGGTACCGCCCCGTGCTCAACGCGACGACGATGCTCGGTCAGAGCAAGACGGCATTCCAGGCGGAGATCGACTCCGCCTGCGAGCTCATCGATTTCTTCCGCTACAACGTCCACTTCGCCCACCGGATCGCGGCGGAGCAGCCGGCGAGCGCGCCCGGCATCTGGAACCTCGCCGAGCCTCGCCCGCTCGAGGGCTTCGTCTTCGCGGCCACGCCGTTCAACTTCACCGCGATCGCGGGCAACCTGTGCGCGGCCCCGGCGCTGATGGGCAACACGGTGGTCTGGAAGCCGTCGGCGAACGCGCTCTACTCCGCGCACGTCGTGATGGAGCTCCTGATCGAGGCGGGCCTGCCCCGCGGCGTCATCAACCTCGTCATGGGCCCGCCCGAGCTCGTCTCGAACGCCTGCCTCGATCACCCGGACTTCGCCGGCATCCACTTCACGGGATCGACCGCTGTCTTCCGGTCGATCTGGCGCCGCATCGGGGAGAACATCGGGCGCTACCGGAGCTACCCGCGCATCGTGGGCGAGACCGGCGGCAAGGACTTCGTCTTCGCGCACGCGAGCGCCGACGTCGACGCGCTCGCCGTGGCGCTCGTCCGGGGGGCCTACGAGTACCAGGGGCAGAAGTGCTCCGCCGCGTCGCGCGCGTACGTCCCCCGCTCGCTCTGGCCGGCGCTCAAGGGCCGACTCGAGGGCCACATCCAGGCGATCCGCATGGGGGACGTCGCCGACTTCCGCAACTTCATGGGCGCGGTGATCGACGGGCGCGCGCACGCCCGGCTCACGGAGCGGATCGCCGCGGCGAAGAAGGACCCGGCGTGCTCGCTCGTGTGCGGCGGCGGCGGGCGCGCGCACGACGGGAGCGACGGCTGGTTCGTGGAGCCGACGCTGATCGAGACCACGGATCCGCGCCACGCCCTGATGACGGAGGAGCTGTTCGGTCCGGTGCTGACGGTCTGGGTCTACCCCGACGGCGAGGAGGACAAGGCGCTCGCGCTCTGCGACGAGACGTCACCGTACGGCCTCACGGGCGCAGTGTTCGCGCGGGACCGGGCGTTCATCGAGGCGGCGAGCGACGCGCTCCGCTTCGCGGCCGGCAATTTCTACGTCAACGACAAGCCGACGGGCGCCGTCGTCGGGCAGCAGCCGTTCGGCGGCGGGCGCGCCTCCGGCACGAACGACAAGGCGGGCAGCCTGTTCAACCTGCTCCGGTGGGTCTCGCCGCGGGTCGTGAAGGAGGCGTTCGCCCCACCGCACGCAGTCGCCTACCCGTTCATGGCAGCCGAGTAGGACGCGCGCTGCGCGCCAGGAGGCACGCGGCGCGGCGGCGCGGCGACGACGAGGAGGCGGGCCTCGTCGGTCAATCCTCCGGCGAGTAGTCGCAGGCGCCGGCCGCGAGGTCGGCGCAGGACCAGCTCTCCTCCTCGTAGCATTCGGCCTGACGCTCGATGGCGATGGCATAGGACGCGCGGTCGGATTCGCCGAGACAGATGGCGATGCAGGCGTCCTTGCCAGGGCTGTCGGGCTGGCACTCGGCGTTCTTGGCGCAGACGACCTCGCAGGGGTCGCTGCCCGAGCAGCCAGCGGTGAAAGCGAAGAGCAGCAGGGCAAAGACGAGCGCGGGACGGGGCATGGCGGAAGCTCCAGCGGCCATCGGAGCACGCGACGCAGCCGGCGGCGAGAGGCGAGCAGGAGGACGGCCGCGCACCGTCAGCCTGCCCGGAAGACCAGGATGAAAGCGCGCCTCGACAGCGGTGGCGCCGGAGGTGAGCTAACCGGCGACAGCCGTGCCCGATCCGCCGCGCCGAGCGCCCGGGCAAAGACCAGGTCGCTCCACGAGAGTTCAGGCCCGACGGATCACCCTCCCGGCACCGCTCACCGAGCTCCACAGCTCGCTCCGGCCTCTGGAAGGCTTTATCTGTGGAGCAGCCCCCAATCGCCACGGTTTGTCCAGATCTTGGACCGTCAAAACCGTGCGCTCTCATGGCGCGCGCGACGAGCAGGAGTGTAGGTGTACTATTCTCACGTAGCCACACCAAATACTGCTGTGGGACAGCAAACGTGTTGGAGGTGCCATGAGGTCGATGTATTTTTTGGGTTTCTTCGTGCTTGGCACGATCGCGGCGACGGCTGCGGGCTGCGGTGGTGATGACGACGGCAGCGGCGGCAGCGGCGGCAGCGGCGGCAGCGGCGGCAGCGGCGGCGAGGGGGGAGCCGGGACCATCGCGACGTCGAGCGTGACCACCACGACCAGCGGCGTCACGAGCACCTCCACGGGCTCGGGCGACGTGGACGACGGCAACGACAGCATCGATGAAGCAGAGGAGATCCCCGCCGGCAACAACGGGCTAGACGGGACGCTCGAGCCGCTCGAAGAGGACGCGGACTACTATCGGTTCACCGGAACCAAAGGCCTGCCGGTCTTCCTCATCAGCGACGCGAAGCCGGACGACGCCGAGAGGGATCCGACCTTCCCCGATACGGTCATCACGCTGCTCGACGCCGACGGGAACCAGATCGCGCAGAACGACGACCCGGTCGACGGCCTCACCAACGACAGCGAGCTGGTCACCGTGCTGCCCGCAGACGGCGAGTATTTTGTGGTCGTCCAGGACTGCAACGCGGCCTTCCCGCAGTTCGCCTTCCCGGAGGGTTGCTTCGACCCGGCCGAGGTCGTCAGCTTCGACTACTCGCTGCGGTTCCTTCCGGTCAATCTGGCAGCCAGCGACACCGACAGCCTCGTCGGGGAGACGGAGCCCAACGAGGACGCCGAGCAGGCCGTGCCGATGCCGTATCAGCTGACAGCGGACGAATCGGCCTACTACACCACGTTCGTGTTCGGCAGCTTCGCGAGCGAGACCGACGTCGACGTGTATTCGTTCACCCCGCCGGCGACCCCCGAGGTCGACAACGCGCAGCTGGCCGAGCTCACCTTCTCCGGCCCGGGCGGGCCCGAAGGCAATGGCTCGACGGTGGAGGTCAGCGAGGTCGCCGTCTTCAACGCGACCGACCTGACGAGCGCCTATGCGAAGGTCGATCCGTCCAAGGGCGGCGATATCGCCGTTCCTGTGGAGGCCGGGCAAGAGTACCTCGTGTTCGTCAAGCGCCCCGCAGGAGCGGTGGGGAAGAACGACTTCTACATCCTGCTGAACAACCGGGCGAGCTCCGAGCCGCTCGAAGCCGCGGAGCTCACCAACGGTGACGTGACGACGCCGGAAGGCGGCCTGGTCTCCTTCCCCAACGGGGGAGGCGGCGTCAGCTTCGCCATCGAGGGGAAGCTCGCCGACATCGAGGGGGGCGCGGACGTCGACGTCTACGAGGTCCCCCTCGACGACGTGGAAGCGGGCTGGACGATCTCGGTCATCTGCGGAGCCCAGCGCCACGGCTCCGGGGTCCGCGAGCTCAGCGCCGAGGTGCTGAACGGAGACGGCACCCCGATCGACGCCACCACCCACTCGGCCACGGAGACCGAAGCGGAAGAGCTGTTCCTCGATAGGGTCGCGCTCCCGGAGGCCCCCGAAGGCAACCGCCTGCTCGTCAAGGTGTCGGCCGGCACCCCGGCCGCCGATGTGACGAGCCGCGGTTACAACTGCCTCTTCGCCTATCTGCCGCCGGCGACCGACTGAGGGTCTGAAGCACCGCACGGCTCGAGCTCCCGTTTTCCGGGGGCTCACGCCGCTCGGCGCTCCGGAGCGCGCACCGTCGGACAGCGCCGGAAGGCCTGGGCCGCGCGCTCCTCCGGTTGCCGCCCGTTGGGTGTTGCCTGTTGCCTCTTGCCTCTTCATTGCAGGCTCCAGGCCGCGGCATCGCCGGCGCTCCCGCCCGAACCCCCCGAGACCCCGTGGTATAGGCGGACCGACATGAAGGTCGGCCACACGCCCGCGCGCGCCGGGCTCCTCTCCCTGCTCCTGCTCGTCGCCTGCAGCGCCGGCCCCCGGACCGGCGCGGTCGCGCCGCCGGACGGACCCCGCGGCGCCGCCCCGCCGGGGACGACCTCGCGTCCGGCGATGACGCCGCCGTCCGAGGAGGCCCCGGCGCGCGCCGAGTTC
>JAICEP010000434.1 GCA_025924095.1 Sorangium sp. | reverse complement strand
TCGCCGGTCCCGGCGCGGCGCCGCCTTCCCTCGCGCGCTCGGCCGCCGCGCGCAGGGTCTCCGCGGCCGGCCCCGACGCGGGCCCGGTCGGCGCGACCGGGCGCGCTCCCGCCGGGCGCGCGTCGGCTCCAGGAGCCGGGCGCGCGTTGGCCCCCGGCGCCGGGCGCGCGCCCATCGTGGCCGCCGGGCGGGCATCGGCCGGCAGCGGGCGGGCATCCGCCGGCGCCTGGCGCGCGTCCGCCGGCGCCTGGCGCGCGCCGGCCGGTGCGGCCTGATCCGCGGCGCTGCCGTCGCTGCTCATCACGAGGAACGTGACGCCCGCCACCGCGAAGAGCGCGAGCCCCAGCGCGGGGAGCCAGCTCGGGGTCGGCGGCTCGTCGGCCGGCAGCGCGCGGGCGGGCTCCCCGTCGAAGCCGTGGTGGTCGCTCACGTCGTGCGCCGCGGCCGCGTGAGCCTCTTGATGGGCCGTGCTCATGCGCAGACAGTTGCCGCACTTCGCAAGCGGCGTCGAGGGGCTTCCATGCCCCGCTGGCCAGAGCCGCCGGGCGCGCTCAGCCCGCGAGCTTCCGGTGGCTGTCGAGCGCCGCGCGCTGGTCCTCGAGATCGTCGCCGTACACGGCCTCGATCGCCTCGGCGGCGAGGCGGTGCTGCCGCTCCGCCGCCGCCTTCGGCTGCATCCCGTACGCCGCGTCGCGGAGCAGCACCGTGCAGAACTCGAAGCGGTGCTCCCCCATCCGCGACCAGATCCGCTGCGCCTCGCCGAAGCGCAGGTGATCCACGAGGGCCGAGGCGTCCGGGATCATCCGGGCGAGCACGCGCGTGTCGAACTCGCGCCCCAGCACCGCCGCGGAGATGACCGTCTGCCGCGTCCGCGGCTCCAGCCGATCGAGCCGGGCGACGAGCAGGCTGTTCACCGTCCGCGGGGGCATGAACCGGCTCGATCGCGCGGCCTCGTGGGTCGACCCGTAGCGGCCGTCCTCCAGCCAGTACGCGAGGATCTCCTGCGCGAAGAACGGGTTGCCGCCCGCGGTCTGGCCGAGCAGCGACTCGAGCATCGTGGGGATCGGGCCGCCGAAGAACGGCTCCGCGAGCGCGAGCAGCCGCTCCTGCGGCAGCGGCGCGAGCCCGATGACCTGCGACGGGATGCCGGCGTCGAGCGGGATGCGGACGTCCCCCCCCTCGCTCGCGGGCCGCGCCGAGCAGATCACCGCGAGCGGCAGATCCCGGCAGGCGGCCGTGATCGCGCGCACCGCCTCGAGCGAGGTCGGATCCGCCCACTGCGCGTCGTCGAGGTGCACAACCACCGGCTGCAGCGAGCTCTCGGCGACGAGCAGCGCGGAGAGCGCCGCGAGGGCCTCGTCGCGCCGCCCGGCCTCGGCCTCCGGCGTCGCCGGCTCCTCGCTCCGCAGCCTGAGCAGCCGCGCGAGCGCCTCGCGCGACCTGTCGATCCCCTGCCGCACCTCGGTCCAGCCCTCGGGCAGCCGCTCCAGGAGGAGCTGGAGCGCGAGGTCGAGCCCCGCCTGCTTCGCGCGCTGGCCGATCTCCGACGAGATGCCGAGGTACTCCTTGAGCGCGAACTCGAACGCGTAGAGCGGGGTCTTCAGCGTCTGGTCGCAGCGGGCCTCGATCCACAGGAGCGGGCGCATGTCCATGAGCTGCGAGCGCTGGTGGCGGTAGCTGTGCACGAGGTAGCTCTTGCCGATGCCGGCCTCGCCGAGGATGTACACGACCCCGGCGGAGCGCCCGGCGAAGGTGGGCTCGAGCGCGCGCGTGAGCCGATCGAGCTCGGACTCGCGGCCGATCGGGCCGAGATCGTAGAACTCCTCCTGCACGGCGATGCGCCGCCGCTCGAGCGAGTAGACGAGGATCGGCAGGTCGAACCCGTCGAACCGGAAGATGTTCTCGGTCGACCACTGGTGGCTCGCCTCGCCCGCGAGGAACGCGCGCTCGTCCGCCCAGATCGACGACGGCGCGCCCTTGCGCGCGATCTGCGCGGCCAGGTGGACGGCGCGGCCGAGGCAGGCGAACTCGCGGCGCCCCCCGGCGCCGAAGAAGCCGACCAGGCAGCGCGCGCGGGTGATGCCCACCGCGAGGCGGGGCACGCCGAGGCCGTTGCTCTTCAGCTCGAGCGCGAAGTCGAGGGCGCGATCGTGATCGCTCTCGTGCGCGACGGGCACGCCGAAGTAGAACAGCGCGCCGAAGCCGCGCTCCGTCACCTTCATGCCGGCGAACGTGGCGCCGTACATCGCCGCGATCTCGTGCAGCTGCTGGATGAGCTCCGTCGGGCTCGCCACCCGATCGAGCGAGAGCGAGACCGTCGTCACCTCGCGGATCTCGCCCTGCGGGGCGAGATCTCCCGCGCCCGGCGGCAGGAACGCCTCGGCGTCCGCGTCGGTCGGGGGAAGCGAGTCCGTCAGCGAGGGGGGCTCGGTCAGGAGATCCGCCTCGTCGAGCTCCGCCACGCTCTCCCGGGCCGAGGGGAGCCGCTCGCGGAAGCTGCGATCGAGGTGGAGCTCGCTGTCGTCCACCCCGCGATCGGTCGCCTGGCAGGCCTCGACCGCGGGGCCGTAGATCAGGAAGTAAGCGCGATCCTGGGCGATCCGCACGATCGTCCAGTGGACCGAGCCCCACGCGAGCCCGATCCTGAACGGCATCTGCGCGCCGCCGGCGCCGAGCGCGCGCCGCGCGGCGAGCTCCAGGAGGTTGCGCCGCATCGCGAGGGCCGCGCTGCGCGCGTGCCGGGTGACGTTCCGCCCCGCCCGATCGGGGAAGAGCGCGGTGAACCCGCCGCCGGGCGAGAACGCCGCGACGAACCCGCCCGACTGGTGCACGGCCTCGAAGAGCGGATCGAAGAGCGCGCGCAGCGCGTCCGGATCGATCGCCTGACGCGCGATCATCTGCTCGGCGAGCTCCACGACGGCCGGGAGCGATACATGCAGGACGGCCGCGTCAACGGCTCCCGCGTATTGCCCTTCGGCGTCGTGTTCGAGGATGAAGTCCGGGACGAGCGGATTCAGGTCGAAACTGTATCGGGGATCTCCTCGCGACACGAGCGCGGTGGGGGATCCTTTCGATCCCCGGGCGAGCGCGCCCGGGCGTGCGCCGAAAAGGCTGTTCAGGCGATGCGTCGGGAGGGGTGTTCAGACAAGGGGGCAGCGCGTGGGCGGGGGTCACTCCCGCCAAAACGGCGGGACCGTCAGTCGTCGACCGGCACCAGGCGGGAGGTGAAGAAGACGCGCACCGTGCCGAGCTCGACGCGCGCGCCCTCGAGCGTGAAGGGCACCTTGCGGGTCTCTCCCGCGAGGCGAAGGGTCAGCTCGCCGCGCACGGCGCCCGGCGCGCCGGAGAGGGCAGACGGCGAGGCGCCGTCCCCGGCCGACGCGCGCGCGATCTCGACGATGTAGCTCCCCTTGGGGAGGCTCCGCAGCGCGAGCGACTCCGAGCGCGTGCTCGTCGCGTCGCGCGAGCGTACACCCAGAGGCCCGAGGGTGGAGCCCATCCAGGAGAGGCGCCGCCCCTGCGCGTCGATGAGCGCGAGGTCGAGGTCGGCGCCGCCGCTCCACTCGGCGCTGAGGCGCACGTCGCCGGGCAGGTCCGCGGACGGCGGCGCGTCCGGCCGCGCGAGGCGGCTGTCGACCAACGCCCGGACGTCCGAGGTCAGGTCGAGGCGGAGCTGGCCCGCGAGCTCGCTCATGCCGCCCTCGCCCGCGCACCGGACCGCGGCGGCGACGAGCTTCGCGTCGGCGGGCGCGAGGTCGGCGAGCGCCACCCGGTGCTGGCACGCGTACGCGGGCCGGCCCGCCGCGTCCCAGAGCTCGGCGAGGCGCGCCTGGATCGCCCGGTCGCCGGGGCGCACGTCGGCGAGGCCTCCGAGGATGCGCACCGCGCGATCGCGATCGCCCTGGCGGGCCGCGAGGTCGGCGCGGGCGAGGAGCGCGTCGGGGTCGAGCGCGTCGCGCCCGCTCCAGCGCGCGGTCAGCTCCTGGGCCTCGCCGAGCCGGCCGGTCGTGGCGTAGAGCGTGTAGAGGCCCGCTGTCCTGTCGCGGCTGTCCGGGGCCGCGGCGAGCGTCGCCTCGGCCTCCGCCGTCTTCGCGGCGCTCCCGGGCGCGAGCGTGTTCGTCGCGTCGAAGCTCACCTTGCGATCGAACACCCGGCGCATCGGGACCATCCGCCGCGGCCGCCGGCGCGACCACTCCTCGACGTCGTCGCGCGAGGACTTCCGGGCGCGGTCGTCAGGCAGGGGCTCCGCCGCCGGCGGCGCCGTGGGGGCGGCGGTCGTCGGCGCCGGCGCCGGCGGGTTGCCGTCGAGCGGGGCCGAGAGGGGGTCGAACGGGTTCGCGGGCATGTCGGGAAGGGGGCTGGGCGGCCGAGACGGTGCGGCGGCGCCAGCCGACCTGCGAGCCGGCGCTGGGTTCGCCTGCGCCCAGCCGCGGCCGCCGCCGCCGAAGCCGCTGCCCGACAGGCCGAGGTCCCCCGCAGGCCCGGACCCTTTCCTCTCCTCCGCAGCGCTCTCGTCCGCCGCGTCGTCGGGCGGCTCCCCCTCGGCGCTCGCGCTCACGCCCTGGGCCTGCTCCTCGCCCGTGAAGGCGGAGGCGATGCCGTCCCGCTCGAGGCCGAACGCCTTGAACATCGCCTCGCTCTCCAGGACGAGCAGCGACGTGAACCGGCTCGCCACGGAGAAGCGCCGCGACAGCTCGATGATCGCGGGCTTCTGCGCGTCGCCGCCGGTCTCCTCGAGCTCCGCGATCTTCGCCGCGGCGTAGAGGCGCGGGACGAAGGCGTTGCCCGCGCCCGTGCCGGCGGCGAGGCTCACGGGGTAGGTCTGCTCGAAGCGCTCGCCCGAGACGCGGCCCCGGAGGCGGATCGCGCCGGTGACGTCGGCGCCGGAGCTCATCCGGGCCACGACGAACGCCTCGCCGCCGGCGCGGATCGGGTCGAGCCGCGCCGGCGTGACCTGGGTGAGGCCGGGCGGCAGCTCGAGCTCCGGATCGCGCAGCGCGAGGCCGTAGGCGGCGCCGAGGACCGACTGCGCCGCGCTCGCGACCTTCTGGCCGGGCACGTAGGGGACCATCACCCCACCGCCGCCCCGCGCGAGCGCCCTGAGCGACGTCGTGTCCGCGTCGCTCCCGAGCGCGACCGCGATCACGGCGGCGCCGTCCGCGGGGACGGCGCCGCGCACCGCGGCCTCGATGTGGAGGGGGCGCGTCGGGCCGACCGAGGGCGTGCCGTCGCCGAGGTAGAGGATCCGGAGCTCCTTGCCGTCGAGCGGGCCGGCGGCGGCGCGCGCGGCGATCATCGCCGCGGCGAGATCGCTGCCGCCGTCGGGCTCGATGCCGCCGAGGAAGCGCTCGACCTCGGCCGCCGACGCGGCGCCGGGGGCCATGGGCCGCGCGGCGCCGCCCTGGCCGCCCTCGCCGAGGGAGCGGCAGAGCGTGTCGCACGCGATGACGACGACCTCGTCGCGCCGGTCCATCTCGCGGACGATCGACGAGGCGAGCCGCGTCGCGCGGGCGAAGCGCTCGCCGACCATGGACCGGCTCGAGTCGACGACGATCGCGTGGCGCCGCGAGGTCGACTCCTCCCAGCGGGGGAGCCGGGGGCGGATCGCGATCGCGACGTAGGGCGACGTGTCGCTGGCGATGGCCCGCGCCGCGGCGAGCGACGCCTCGTGCTCCGCGCCGTCGCCCTTCGCCGCGCCGGCGTTCTTCGGCGCGCCCGCGGCGCGGAGCGCGGGCGGCTGCGGCGCCGCGGCGGGAGGCATCTGGTAGGCCCACGCGGTGACCGGCCGATCGCGATCGGGGAGCGCGTACTCGACCGTGAGGTCGCCGGCCGGCGTGAACCCCTCGGCGTGCAGCGTGCGCCGGTCCGCCGCGCCCTCCGCGGGCGCGGCGGCGAGCTCGTAGCCGCGCGTCTCGACGCCGAACGCCCGGTCGTGGCCGAGCACCTGGAGGTCGAGCGAGAAGTCGCCGATGTTCGTCGTGCCGCTCTGGTCGTGCGCGAGCGGGTAGGTGAAGCGCCGGACGCCGCCCGACTGCTCGACGAGCTGCGTGTAGGTGAGCACGACGCGGCGCGAGCCGCGCTTCGGGATGGGGAAGATGCGGAGCTCGAACCGGCCGCCGCGCTGCCACTCGAGCAGCGCGGGGTCGCGCCACGGGCCCGGGACCCAGATGATCTCCTCGCGCGGCTTGGGCGCCTTGGGGGCGGCGTTCTGGAGGACGCCGCGCCAGATCGCGGCCCCGCGGTCGCGGTCGACGAACGCGCCCTCGATGAGCTTGCCGTCCACCTCGAGCGCGAGCCGCTCGATCTGGGCGCCCGGCGGGAGCGGGAAGCGGAAGATGCCCTCGAGCTCCTCGTCGGTGTCGTTGGCGAAGGTCTCGTCGATCTCGGTCCGGGCGACGACGTCGACGATCCGCACCTTGACCGCGTGCTTCGCGAGCCGCACGGCCCGCTCTTTTTCCTGCGTCGCGCCCGGCTTGCGCGCCCTGAGCTCGCCGAGGCCGCGGAGCGCCGGGGCGTCGGCCTCCTCGGCGGAGCGGTCGCTCCACGAGAGCGTGTCGGCGATCGACGTCGCGATCGCGACCTCCGGCGCGGCGCCCTTCGCGAGCGTCGCCTCCTCGCCGGCGCGCACCTCGACGGGCTCGCCCCGCTCGCCGGTGACGCGCACGGCGCCGCGCGCGACCTCGACCGAGGCGCGCTCGGCGCTCGCGGTGACCGCGAGCTTGGTCCCGAGCACCTCGATCTCGCCGTGCGGCACCTCGATGCGCGCGGGCGGCGCTCCGGGGGCCGGGACGACGTCGAGGACGACGGCGCCGGCTTCGACCCGCGCGCGGCGGGCGTCGCCGGCGACCCACCCGCGCGCGCCGCGGTCGATGGCGAGCGCGGAGCCGCCCGCGAGCGCGAGGTGCGCGCGCGTCCGCGTGTCGGTGCGCAG
>JAICEP010000433.1 GCA_025924095.1 Sorangium sp. | reverse complement strand
GGGCAGCCGTGCTCGATCGGGCGCCGCGGCGCCCGCGGCGGCGCAGGGACCGGCGCGATCGCGCGCGTCGACTCGTACCAGGCCGCGCTCGTCGAGAGCCGCACGTCGCGCGGGCCGTGTTCGGGGCACGCCTTGCGCATCCACACCTCGCCGGCGGGCGTCGCCACGACCCGGGCGGGGACGGCGATCTTGCAGGCCGGGCACAGGCTCGTTGTCTCGTGGATCAGCCGGTCGGTCCCCATGGGACGGAGGATATCAGGCTCCTCGGGGCGAGCGCGCTCCCGTCGACGCCCCGCGCGGCCTGATAAGCTCGCGCGCATGCCCCGCGCGCCGGACGAGATCGTGGCGGTCGAGTCGCTCACCAAGACCTTCGGCGGGGTCGCCGCGCTCTCGGACGTGAGCTTCCGCGTCGAGGGCCCCGGCCTCGTCGGCGTCCTCGGCCCGAACGGCGCCGGCAAGACGACGCTGCTCGATCTCCTGGAGGGCCTCAGCGAGCCGACACGCGGCGCGGTCCGCCTCTTCGGCGCGCCCGTGCCGCCCTACCCGCGGCGGCGGGTCGGCGTGGTCCTGCAGAAGGAGGTCCAGCTCGAGCGCTGCACGACGCGGGAGTACGCCGGCCTCTTCGCCGCGATCTACGGCGTGCGTGACGGCGCGGCGCGGATCCTGGAGCGGGCGCGCCTCGCCCAGCGCGCGTCGGTGCCCATGGCGCGCCTGTCGGGCGGCGAGGCGGCGCGCCTGTTCATCGCCACCGCGCTGGTCCACGAGCCCGAGCTGCTCTTCCTCGACGAGCCCACGGCGCCGCTCGACCCGGCCGGCAAGCAGGAGATCGGCGAGGTGCTGCGCGGCGTGGCCCGCGAACGCACGGTGGTCATGACGACGCACGACCTGCGCGAGGCGGACAGCCTCTGCGATCGGCTGCTCTTCCTCGTCGGCGGCAAGCTCCGGGCGAGCGGGACGCGGGACGAGCTCGTGGCCGCGGTGCCCGAAGGCCGCCGGACGGGGCTCGGGGTCGAGGACGCGTTCTTCCACTTCTGCGCGGTCCGGATGCGCCGCGGCGAGGCGGAGGATCCGTCGTGAGCGCCTTCTGGGCGCTCGCGCGCCTCCGGCTGCTCGACGTGCTGCGGAGCGCGAGCTCGACGAGCTTCGTGCTGCTCTTCCCGGTCGTGCTCCTCGTCGTCGTCGGGTTCGTGTTCATGAACGGCCACCCGTTCGAGGAGCGGACGATCGCCGTCGTCGCCGGCCCCGGCGCCGCCGAGCGCCCGCTGGAGGCGCTCGGCGGCGAGCTCGATCCCGCGCGGCTCGTGCACGTGGAGAGCGAGGCCGCCGGGCTCGCGCGGCTCCGGGCGCGGACCGCGAGCGCCGTCGTGGTGCTCCCGCGCGGCGACGGGATCTCGCGGGTGATCGTGGGGCCGCGCGACCGGCTCTTCGGGCGAGGGATCGCCGCGTCGCCCGGGGTGCGGGCCGAGCTCGCCGTCGTGGAGCTCCCGCGCTGGGGCTACGTCCACTACCTCTTCCCGGGGATCCTCACGTTCAGCGTCATGCTCGCCGGGCTCTTCGCGACCGGCTACACGATGGTGCTCTACCGGCAGAACCGCTTCCTGAAGAAGCTCGCGACGACGCCCATGCCGAAGGCGGCGTTCGTCGGGGCGCAGATCGCGGCGCGCTCCGTCCTCGTCCTCGGGCAGATCGCCCTCGTCGCCGCGGCCGGCGCGCTGCTCTTCGACGTGCCGTTCACCGTGGTGTCGGCCCTCTGGGTGGCCCTCGTCTCGCTGCTCGGCCTGCTCGCGTTCATGGGCATCGGCTTCGTGCTCGCGTGCGTCCTCAGGACCGAGGACCTGGTTGTCGACATCGTGAGCGCGGTGAACCTGCCGCTCGTCTTCCTGTCCGAGATCTTCTTCCCCCTGGACGCCCTCCCCCGCCCGCTCGCCGCGCTGGGCGCCCTCCTGCCGAGCACGCACATGGTGCAGCTCACCCGCGAGATCTTGCTGTTCGGTGCCACCGATCCGGGCCAGCTCGCCGGCGGCATCGCCGTCCTCGCCGGCTGGACGGTCGCGACGTTCGCGCTCAGCCTCCGGCTCTTCCGGTGGCATCGCTGAGGGCGGCGACCCCGACGTGGGCGGGGTCGCCGGAGGGCAGAGCAGCCTTCCAACAACGGTCCGGGGGCAGCACGCCCGAAAAAGGCGACCGCCACGGTCTCTAAAGCTGCCTGTCCACGCGCTCGGTCTGCAGCCGATCTCTACGCGAGAGTCCCCATCTGGGCTGCCAGGACAATCGCGAGGTAGAACGTTCGCCCCGCCCGGAGCCGTGTCGCCCAGCACGCTCATGCTTTGCTCGCCGCGAGCGCCCCTTATCGCACATTTTCACAACTCGTATCCAGGAGCACGCATCGAACCCCAGCAGAGTCAAGAACCCTAGAATTGGGGGGAATCATGGGTAAAATCCTCCGGAAAATCGGATGGATCGCATGCGTTCTCGTGGTGGCGTCGAGCTTCTCGCAGCTTGGCTGTAGCGGTGGGGACGACCCGCCGCAGGCGCACGTTGACGAGGGCGTACTCGCCTCCATGGCGGACGGAGCAGATGCAACTTACTGGGTTGTCTTCAACGAACGCGCGGACCTCCGCGCGGCGCCGACCATCAAGGACTGGGACACGAGAGGTCAATTCGTCTTCGAGGCGCTCAAGGCCGTGGCCGAGCGCAGCCAGCGCGGCGTGCGCAGCCTGGTGCGCGCGAGGGGCGCGGCGCACCGCGCCCACTGGATCATCAATGTCATGCAAGTGACGGGGACGCGCGGCCTGATGGACGAGATCGCGCGGCGCCCCGAGGTGGAGGCCATCGTCCTCGACGGCGCCTTCAGCATCCCGCCTCCCGTGGACGACGGGACAGGCCCAGGCGACGAGGTCGAGTGGAACATCGCCAGGATCCGCGCGGATAAAGTCTGGTCGGCGTTCGGCGACGGCGACGGGATCGTCGTCGGCAGCATCGACACGGGCGTCCAATTCGACCACGAGGCGCTCGTCCGCCAGTACCGGGGCAACCTCGGCGGCGGCAGGTTCGTGCACGATTACAACTTCTGGGATCCATTGCAGATCTGCGGGCCGCCCGGCAGCCCGCCCTGCGACAACGACGGCCACGGCACGCACACGATGGGCACCATCGCCGGCGGCGATGGACTCGGCCCTTTCGAGGACGACATCGGCGTGGCGCCGGGCGTGAAGTGGATCACGGCCAAAGGGTGCGAACCGACGTCCTGCTCGTTCGCGGCGCTCGTGTCCTCGGGCGAGTGGATGCTGGCGCCGACCGATCTGCTCGGAAGGAACCCCAAGCCCTCGCGCCGGCCTCACCTCATCAACAACTCCTGGGGTGACGGCCCAGGGGAGCCGTTTTTCCGGGACATCGTCAAGGCCTGGCGCGCCGCGGGGATGGCCCCGGTGTTCGCCAACGGCAACGCCGGACCGGCCTGCGGGACCGCGGGGTCGCCGGCCGACTACCCCGAATCCTTCGGCGTCGGCGCCACCGACAGGATGGATGAGATCGCCCCGTTCTCGAGCCGCGGCCCCTCGGCGTTCGGCCCCATCAAGCCGGATGCGTCGGCGCCCGGCGTGGAAGTGCGCTCGAGCGTCCCCGGCGGCTACGCGATCTTCAGCGGCACGTCGATGGCGGCGCCCCACGTCACGGGCACGCTGGCCCTCGTCTGGTCTGCTGCTCCGGACCTGATCGGCGACATCGGGAAATCGTTCGAGCTGATCCGGAGGACCGCCGTCAATCGCCGGAGCTTCGAGTGCGGCGGCGCGGCGGACGGCGACCCGAACAACACCTATGGCGACGGCCGGATCGACGCGTTCCGGGCGGTCGCCGCGAGCGAGCGGGTCGCAGGCAAGCTGATCGGCACCGTCATCGGAGCCCGCACGGGCAGGCGCGTGGAGCACGCGATGATCGTCGCGAAGCGACGCGACGACGGATTGAAGCGCAGCACCTTCACGGACGAGGCGGGCGCGTACGCGATGTCCCTGCCCGTGGCTCCGGCGCACCGACTCGAGGTGTACGACGTCGTGGTCACGGCGTTCGGCTACGAGCCGGCCGCCGCCCGGGTCGCGATCCGGAACGACGAGATCACCGTGCGCGCGTTCAGGCTCGTACCGCTGCGGCGCTTCGACCTCTCGGGTAGCAGGTGACGCACAGGCCAGACCTGTAGTCCGCCCCCCGGGCGACCGGCAGCCCCTTTCGCTCGATCGCCGGCCCCGGTACGCTCGGGCTCGATGATCGCAGAGAACACGTTTCAGGGGCCGCCGGTCGCCGAGGGCTCGCGCCGGGTAGGCGCGCTGTTCGAACCCTTCTCGCCGAGCTATGCGGACAACCCCGCGCTCGCGTTCTATCAGGCGGCGCACCGGGAGGCGCCGGTCGCTTACAGCGAGGCGTTCTCCGCTTACCTCGTCGTGGGGCACGCCGAGGTCACGCAGGTGCTCCGCGAGCCGGTCGGGTTCTCCTCGGCGCACATCCTCGACCTGCCGCCGGATCTGCCGCCGGAGGTGATTGCCGAGCTCCAGCGCGGCATCTACCAGATGCCGCCGGCGCTCTTCAACAACGACCCTCCCGGGCACACGCGCGCGCGGGCGCTGTTCTCCAAGGCGTTCACGACCGCGAGGCTCGCCTCCCTCGAGCCGACGATCGCCCTGGCGGCGGAGGCGCTGGTGCGCGCGATGGACCCGGGCGGCGACCCGGTGGATCTGATGCAGGCGCTCGCCTTCCCGCTCCCCTTGCAGATCATCGCCGCCCTGGTCGGGATACCGCTGGAGGACGCACCGCTGCTCAGGGCCTGCCAGGACGAGCGGTTCAAGCTCTACGAGCCGGCGCTCGACACGGCGCGGAAGGTCGAGGCCGCGCGGAGGTTCGTCGCCTACGAGCGCTATCTGGCCAATCTCATCGAGCGGCGCCGCGCCGAGCCCGCCGACGACCTGATCACCGCGCTGATCGGCGCCCGTGTCGACGGCGAGGCGCCGCTTTCGGTCGAAGAGATGATCTCCCACATCATCATCCTGTTCTTCGCCGGCTACGAGACCGTGGCGAGCCTGATTGGCTCGCTCGTGCTCCGCCTGCTCGAGGCGCCCGCGCTGTGGGACGCCATAGGCAGCGACGCGGCGCTGCTCCAGGCGGCGATGGAGGAGACGCTCCGGATCGACGCCCCCGTGCAGATGGAGCCGCGGCGCGCGACGGCGCCGGCCGTCGTCGGCGGCGTCGAGATCCCCTCGGGGGCCACGGCGTTCGCGTTCTTCGGGGCCGCCAACCACGATCCGGCGGTCTTCCCGGACCCGCAGCGGTTCGACGTGAACCGCCATGTCGCCGGCCCGCGTGCGCGGCACCTCGGCTTCGGCTGGGGGGTGCACACCTGCATCGGCGCTGCGCTCGCGCGCATCGAGGTGAGGTGCGCCGTGCAGGCGTTGCGCGCCGCGTTCCCCGGCCTGCGCCTCGCCGCCGCGCGCCCGAGCTACGCGCCCAGCCTGTTCTTCCGCAAGCCCACGGCCATGCCCGTGACGCTCGGCGCGGCGTGACCGCGGCGGCCGCCGCGCTTCAGGACGGGACAGGCCACCAAGAAGAGCTCTCCGAGCTCTCCAGGCGTCTTTGGCGTCTTGCCGGTCCTCGTCTCCGGGTCGCCCCTTTCGCTCGATCGCCGGACCGGGTACGCTCGGACTCGATAGAAGAGTTGGGACGGAGCAGTTGAGCATTTGGATGCCTATCGACGGCACATCGCTGGGAGGCAGAGCGCCATGAACAGAGAGCTGCGCGCGCGCATCATGCAAATCGTGGGAGCTGGCATGTTCACGGGGCTGTCGCTGGCGCTCGGCTGCCAGGACGGCACCGGCGGCGCGGCGCCAGGGGCGGGTGGGACCGGCGGGGCTGGAGGAACCGGCGGCGCCGGCGGTCAGGGCGGCGCCGGCGGTCAGGGCACCTCCTCGGAGACGAGGTGCTTCTCGCTGGACGAGGTCCGGGCCAGCAACGACGGCGGCGGCGGCGCGGGCGGAAGCGGCGGCGCGGGAGGGAGCGCCGAGACCTGCCCGAGCGAGTACCATCCGAACCCCGTGTCCTGCGTGGTCTACGAGAATGGCCGGCTGGAGGACGGCCAGTGCTGCTACGACGTCAACGACCCGGGCATCGGCGCCTGCGGCCGCCCGTTCCTCGTGGGCGGCGCGCCGCGCCTGGCCGGCGTCGAGGCGCGGGCCGACTGGGTGCTCGACGCCGCCGCGGACGAGCCGCTCGCGGTCGATCCCGTGACGCGCGCCGCCCTCGCCGAGGCGTGGCTCGCCGACGCGCGGCTCGAGCACGCGTCCCTCGCGTCGTTCGCGCGCTTCACCCTGGATCTGCTCGCCCTCGGCGCGCCGCCCGCCCTGATCGAGGCCGCGCAGCGCGCCCTCTCGGACGAGCTGCAGCACGCCCGGGCCTGCTTCACGCTCGCGAGCCGCTACGCCGGCCGCTCGCTCGGCCCGGGGGCGCTCGCCATGGACGGGGCGCTCGACGCGCCCACGCTCGCCGGCGCCGCGGCCGGCGCGGTGCGCGAGGGCTGCGTGGGCGAGACGCTCGCCGCGATCCAGGCCGGCGCGCAGCGGAGCCGCGCCCGCGACCCCGAGGTGCGCCGCGCCCTCGACCGGATCGCCGCCGACGAGGCCGCCCACGCCGAGCTCGCGTGGGCCTTCGTGCGCTGGGCCGTCGCGCGCGGCGGCGAGCCGGTGCGCGCCGCCGTGGCCCGCGCGTTCGATGAGGCGCTGGCCGACGTGCGCGTCGCCCGCGGCCCGGAGCGCCCCGGGATCGACGCCGCCGCGTGGCACGATCACGGCCGGCTCACCGAGGCGGAGCGGGCGCGCTGCCACCTCGACGCCGCGCGCGAGGTCATCGCGCCGTGCGCGGAGGCGCTGCTGTCCACGCCGCCCTCCACCGCCGCGGCCAGCGCCG
>JAICEP010000432.1 GCA_025924095.1 Sorangium sp. | reverse complement strand
GTTCTCGGACAACTACACGGATCTCTGACGGAAGACGGCGGGCCGCGCAGCCGACGCGGCCCGCCGCCGCGGGCCCGGGCGCCCGGCCCGACCCCGCACTTTCTTGGCCCATCTCCCCACCATCCGCTACCGACGCACGAGAGCAGCGGAGGTGGACCCGGAAGTATCGGGTGAATCGCCGCAGCTCGCTAGGGAGACAGCGATGGGCCCGAGCGCGGCGTACAAGGTGGAGGGGCTTTGCGACGGGGTGCCGGCGCCGAGCGGCGTGGAGGGGCGCAGACAGGAGCATCAGAGCCTCTGCAGCGCCCCCACGATGCCGTTCAGCTCGCACCCGAGCCTCGTGGTGGAGGAGCCGGCGGAGTCGAGGCCCTGGTGTGTCGACCACGGCGGCTGGCTCGAGGCGATGACCACGGTCGCGCTGTGGCGCGCGCTGGAGGTGGGGGAGCTCCCGCACAGCACGCGCGTGTGGCGCGAGGGCCTCGAGTGCTGGACGGCCGCCGGCGAGGTGAAGGCGCTCGGCTGGACCATTTCCCAGCCGCCCCCGCCCAACGAGGCGCCCGCCCTCTCCGCCGCGAGCGAGGGGCCCGAGTCCACCGGCCCGCTCAGCTTCGCGTTGACCCCCGGCGATCTCCGGTCGGTCGCGCCGCGCCACCCCCGGGGCGGCCCCGCGAGGCCTCGCGACGAGCGCGCGGACGCCTTCGCCCTCGGCCCGTTCCCGCTGGCCGAGGCGGCGGCGCGGCACGAGACCCCTCCGCCGCCGATTTCCCTCGAGATTCCCTCGTGTTTCCCGGCGGTCCCCTCGTTTCCGCCCGACACGCTCCCGAGCGCCGAAGCTCCGGTGCCCTGCGCCGCGCAGCTCGGGCCCGGGCCGGCGCGCGGCGGGCGTGACGCGGACCTGGCGCCGCGCGGGCGCGCGTCGGGCACCTGGTCGCGGCTCGCGCGGCGCGCCCGCGCCTCTCGCAGCGCGGTCTCGCTCGCTGCGGGCAGCGCGGCGAGCGTGCTCGTGCTGGGCCTCTCGGTGCTGAGCGCGCTCGCCCCTGCGACCGCGCCCTCGGGGGTCGCGGTCGCGCCGGCGGCGCGCCTGGGCGTCGCCCAGGGCGTCGCAGCGGCCGCCGCCCAGGCCATCCTGCCTGCCCCGGAGCTCGCCGGGGCGGCCCGCGCGGCGGCCCCTTCTGTCGCGGCGCCCGGGCCAACCCCGGTGCCCGAGGGCGCCCGCGCGGCCTCGGAAGGGGGCGTTGATGCGCCAGCGCTTCCGCCGCAGGGGACGGCGAAGGCTCCTTCGGCCGGCGCGAAGCCGGCGCCCGTGGGTCGCCGTGAGCGCGGGCAGTTCCGCCTGCGGCGAGGTCGGTCCGAGGCGGACACCGCGCGTGGCGGCGGCCGTCCGGGCCGCGGACCCGGCTCGTCGGTCGGGACGGGTGCCATCCTGCGCGACTCGCGCTAAGGTGCGCGCCGCGCGGCGGTCGGCTCCGATCCGCGGCACTCCGGCGTCGTTCAAGGGCAGGACGGGGGACTTTGAATCCCCTAATCGTGGTTCGAATCCACGCGCCGGAACCAATCGAGCGCCCGCGCTCTCTGAGGGGGGATCGTGATGGGCGATCTCCATCGAGCGCACGGGAGCGCCTCCGGCGCGGCGGCACGTCGTCGCTGGCGCGTCGGGCGCCAGTGCCTGCTCGCTATTGTCTGGCGCGGTCGAGCCGGGGTTGTTTACCGTGGTCTCACCGAGGGCTCTGCGCCTGCCGCGGGGCGGGGGCGAGACCCTGGATCCTGGAGGACCGGACGGCGTGGCGAGCGATGAAGGGGACCGCGTACGCGGAGCCCCGACCCATGCAGATGCGGACCGCGTACGCGGATCCCCGCCCCATGCAGATGAGGACCGCGTACGCGGAGCCTCGACCCATGCAGATGCGGACCGCGTACGCGGAGCCTCGACCCGTGCAGATGCGGACCGCGGCGCCCCGATCCGTGCAGGTGCCGCTCGCGGCGTCCCGATCCGTGCAGGCGCGGCTCGCGGCGCCCCGATTCCTGTGGGTGTGGATCCCGAGCGCGAGCCCACGGCGCCCATCGAGGTGAACGAGGCCCAGTTCATCGCGCGGCTCGTCGCGCGCGATGAGAGCGCGTTCAACGAGCTCGTGATCCTGTACGAGCGCCGCGTGTTCGCGCTCGTCTACCGCATGCTCGGCCGGCGCGACGAGGCCGAGGACCTGTCGCAGGAAGTCTTCGTGCAGGTCTTCAAGGCGATCGACCAGTTCCGCGGCGAATCGAAGCTCTCGACCTGGATTTACCGCATCGCCGTGAACCTCTGTAAGAACCGGACGAAGTACCTCTCGCGGCGGCACGCCGACGCCCAGGACGACGTTGACGCCATGGCCGAGCGGGTGCCGCTGTCCGCCGCGAAGGGCGTGAGCGTCGGCGATGTGAGCCGCCCCGACGAGCTCGTCGAGGGGATGCAGCTCGAGGCGGTCGTGAAGCACGCCATCGGCCAGCTCGATCCCGAGTTCCGGGAGGCGCTCATCCTTCGCGACGTCGAGGACATGTCCTACGAAGAGATCGCCTCGGTGACGGGTTTACCGGATGGGACTGTGAAGAGCCGGATCCATCGCGCGCGCGGGCAGCTCCGCGCGCTGGTCGAGAAGGTGATCGGTGAGAAGGTGAGAGGCGGGAAATGAGCGGAGCGGACGACCCCAGGCGTACGGCGCAAGCCGAGGAGCCGGCCGCTTCGGGCGTGGAGAGCGGCAGCCGTCCCACGCCGCCCCCCGCGGAGGCGTCGCGCGCCGCGCCCCCGCGCGCCCTGCCCGACGACGCTGATCTACCCGACGACGCTGATCTGCCCGACGACGCTGATCTACCCGACGACGCTGATCTGCCCGACGACGCTGATCTGCCCGACGACGGCGATCTTCCGCTGGTCGACGAGATCGACCTACGCGAGTTGGTCCGCGGTGCCATGCGCGCGCCCCCTGCGGCGCCGCCGGGCTTGCTCCGCGGTGTACAGCGGCGGATCCGCACGCGCTCACGCGGCAAGTTCTACGGCGACGGCTGGAGCACCGCGCGTTCGCCGCGCTCGACCTACCTGATGACGAGCCTGTTCATGCTTGGCCTCATCGCCTTCGTCTTCCTCGTCCTGGTCCCCTGGAGCGGCGGCGCCCTCCCCTGAGCGGGGCTCGCCCGCTGCGGATACGGGCCCATCTCGACGTTTTCGGTGCTCGGCGTGCTGGAGCACGCCTGCGCGCCGAAAACGCCGATCTGGACCCGTCTCCTGTGCGGGCGAGCCCCGCTCGGCGGCGCAAGTCGCACGGCGGCCGGAGCGCTGCGGCGAGCCGGGGGTCGCGGGTGGGGACTATTGGGTCCAGCGGACGAGGACGCACGTGACGTTGTCGGGGCCGCCGTTCTCGTTCGCGCGCTCGATCAGCTTCGCGGTCGCGACCTGGATGTCCTGGTGCTCGCTCAGGATGTGGGCCATCTCGGCGTCGCTCACCGGGCCGGAGAGGCCGTCGGAGCAGAGGATGTAGGTGTCGTTCAGCTGCGGCACCTCGAAGCGGGTGTCGACCTTGACCGTGTCCTTCATGCCGAGCGCGCGCACAATCACGTTCTTGTGCGGGAAGTTCGCGATCTCCTCCGGCGTGAGCCGCTTCATCTTGATGTAGTCGTTGAGCAGCGAGTGGTCCTCGGTGAGCATCTCGAGCCGACCCTCGCGGAAGCGGTACACCCGGCTGTCGCCGACGTGGGCGACGTAGACGCCGTCGTTCGCCGTGAAGATGCCGACGAACGTCGTCCCCATTCCCCGCTTCTTCGCCTCGCGCTGCGCCGTCTCGTAGATACGCAGGTTGGCGAGCTTGATCCCCGTGATCAGGCGGTTCTCTTCATAGCCCTTGGACCGGTCCATCTTGTAGGGCCAGGTCCGCTCCGGGTCGTCCTGCGTCTGGGCGAAGAAGTCCTGCATCGCCTCGACAGCCATCTTCGACGCGACCTCGCCCGATGCATGCCCCCCCATCCCATCGGCAACCATGAAGAGGCCGTACTCCACCATGATGCCGAAGTTGTCCTCGTTGTGGTTGCGCTTGCGCCCGACGTTCGTCTCGCCGGCCACTTCGATTCGAAACGTTTGGGACACGGATCACCCGATCGAAGGCCCCGCGCGAGGCGCGGGGCCGAATGAGAACCGCGAGCGCCCCGATCGAGCCGCTCAAGCCCGATCCTGGAGGTTCGGTTGACGCAGTGTCAACCGGATCGCACCCGAGCGCCGAGCTTATAGAATCCCGGCCGGGGCCCACATCATTTTTCGCTTACTTGCGGTACTCTTCGGTGGCTCGGCCGCTCGAGCTCGGCGGCGGCAGCTCCACCTCGGGCTTCTTCGTCGCGGCTGCCTTCGGGTCCGGGGCGGCGCGGAGCAGCACCGTGACCTGCCGGTACTTCCCGCCGCTCAGCAAGGTCAGAGGGACCTTCTCGCCGATCGCGTGCGCGCGGATCGCGTCGGCGAGCGCCTCGGGGCTCGTGACGGGCACGCCGCCGACCGCGAGGATCATGTCGCTCGTCGCACGATCGCCGCCCTTCAGGCGGGCCTCGTCCGCCGGGCTCCCGGGGTGGACCACCGTGACCCGGACCCCCTTGGCCACCGGCGCGGCCTCGCTGATCCCCTGGATCCCGAGCCACCCCGCGGGCTGCACCGCCGTCTGCGGCACGGCGCGGAGGAACCCCCGGATCGCGCTGATCGGCGCGCCGAAGGCGACCGGCGTGCAGGGCTTGCCCTCGTTCGGAGCGCAGCCGCGGCCGAGGACCGCGACCACGCGGCCGTCCTCGTCGAGGATCGGCGCGCCCAGATCGAGCGGCGAGACGCGCGACCCGAGCTCGATCGCGTCGTCGAGCTGCCGGTCGTCGCCGCCGAGGAGCGTCCGGCGCGATCGCAGCACCATCGGGACGGCCGCGACCTTGCCGCGCGCCGCCGAGAACGAGCGGATCTGCGCGTCCGGCCGCACCGGATCGCGCGACGAGGCGGTGAGCCCCTCGGTCCACCTGCCGGTCTGCGGCACGAGCAGCGCCAGATCCCACACGCGGTCGTGGTGGCCGAGCTTCACCCGGACGGTGGTCCCGTCGGCGAGGCGCGCCGTGAGGTCGTTGCCCGCGCCGAGCGGCGAGAGCGCCGTCAGGATGCGCCCGTCGCCGGCGAGCACCGCGCCGAGGCCGAGGACCTGCCCGCCCCGCTCGACGATCGCCACGCCGCGCGCGGCGCGCTCCTCGACCGGCGGCTCCGCCTTGTCCCGGTCGTTGTCCTTCTCGGCCGGGCCCCGCTTCGGATCCGCCGGGGCCGCCTTCCTCTCCTTCACGCCCACGTCGGCGCGGGCCGGGAGCACGCCCCGCTTGCGGGCCTTCTGGGCCGGCGGCGACGCCTCGTCCTCTGCCTCCTCCTGAGCTGGCTCCTCGTCCGGCGCGTCCTGCGCGAGCGCCGCGGGCGAGGCGAGCGCGCCGGCGAGCGACGCGGCGAGGGCGAACGCCAGCGACCGTCTCCATCGCTTCACAGGCGAGGTGTCAACGGGAGCGCTCGGCCCGGCCCCCCCGGGCGCGGTGGCCTTCGCGAAAACAGACGGGCTTGTCTCATTCATAAGCGCGGCTCCTGAGGCGACCTGCCGATTCTGCTGCGGCTGGGATCGTATTGCAAAAGGCAAAGGCCGGACCGCCCTGTACGGTGGGATCGGGCACCGGAGACCGCCGGGGGCGGGGGCGAAAAAAATCCGGTCACGAACGCGGGGGACGGGGGCACATGGCCGGCGATGAGGCAGCGATGGCAGCTGGGTTAGCGCTCGTGGGGGCGGGGATCGACACGCGGACCGAGGTCGACGCGCGGACCGAGGGCGACGCGCGGGCGGACGAGGCTCGGGCGATCGAGGGGCTGATCGGGGCAGGCGACTTCCGGGAAGCGCTGTCGCGGTGTGCGAGGGCCTACGCCATGCCGCTGGGCCGGCTGTGCATGGCGTTCACCGGGTCGCAGGCCGAGAGCGAGGAGCTTGTGCAGGAGACGCTGCTCGCGGCGTTCGATGCCTTCCCCCAGTACCGCGCCGAGGGGAGCGTGCGGGCCTGGCTCTTCGGGATCGCGCGGCGCATCTGCGGGCGGCACACGGAGCTCAGGGCGCGGCGCGAGGCGCGGCTGCGGCTCGTGCACGACACGCGGCCGCGGCCGGATGCGAGCGAGCTCGCGCTGGAGCGCGAGCGGGCCGAGCGCGCCCGCGCCGCGCTCTCGCGGCTCAAGCCGAGCGAGCGCGAGGCGGTGGTGCTGCGGTTCGACGCGGGGCTCTCCTTCAAGGAGGTGGCCCTCGCGTGCGGGATCGACGAGGCGGCGGCGCGAAAGCGGGTCAGCCGCGCGCTGGTGCGGCTCAGGGCCGATCTGGGCGAGGAGTGAGGGCGATGAGCGCGACAGGAACGGATTCGGCTGGGCTGTGCGGCGAGGTCGAGGAGCAGCTCGCGGAGGTGCTCGAGGGGACGGCGCGACCGGCGCTGTACGAGCACATCGCCGGCTGCGACGCGTGCCGCGACCTGCGCCACGACGCGACGCGGGCCGCGGAGCTCGCGGCCGCGGCGGGCGCGGACTTCCGGCCGGCGGGCGACTTCGCCGAGGCGCTGCTCCGGCGGATCGAGGCGGCGCGGCCCTCGGAGGGCGCGTCGAGCGGCGCCGTCCTCAAGGCGGTGCCCGAGGCGCACACCGGTGAGGCGGGCACGGGCGAGATGCGCGCGGGGGAGGCGCTGGCAGACGCGCGCGCAGGCGACATGACCGACGCGCGCCCCGGCGACTCCGCGGCCGATCCAGACGCCGGGGAGGCGCGCACGGGCGAGGCCCCCGCGGGCGCGCGCACCGCCGACATGACCGACGCGCGCACCGCCGACATGACCGACGCGCGCACCGCCGACATGACCGACGCGCGCACCGCCGACATGACCGACGCGCGCACGGGCAGCTCGCCC
>JAICEP010000431.1 GCA_025924095.1 Sorangium sp. | reverse complement strand
TCGATCGCCGCGAGGATCTTCTCCGCCCCGGCGCTGACGCTGGCGGCGTCGTCGACGTTGATATCAGGGGGGGCGCCGCCGCGGCTCGGGCCCGTCACCGTCGTCCCATGACAGGCCACGCAGTTGTCCTGGAGCGCCTGGAGGCCCGCTGTCTGCTGCGCGCCGGAGTCGGGCGGACATTCACCGAGCGCTCCCGTGGACGGCTTGTCCTCGGGGCCGGGGTCATCACCGCCGCAACCTGGGAGAGCGCCAATGGCGAAGGACGCAAGGCAGAAGAAGAGAATCGTACGAACGCGCATCAAAGCACCTCAGCAGCTTGTTATGGGGAAGGCGGGTGAGCCGGGGTCGAGCCTCCAGCCATGCAGGCCGGCCTGGCGCCGCGCGGGAATGGTGCCTGGCGCCGCGCACCGGGTCAACTAAGACGGGCGGGTTTGACGCGGGAAAGAGGTGATTCAAGTCGGTGCGCGGCGGGATCCGGCGCTCGCCGCGTCGCTCCGTGCGGCGACGCCCACCCGCCCCGGGGCCGGGGCGCTCGGCACCCTCCCCAGGAACGCCCGCGCGAAGCCGGCGTGACGCGGCGCAGAAGTCCGGCCCTCTCTGGCCGGACATCCGGCGGGCGGAGCTAGCTCGCCGGCCGCCGCTCCAGGTGCGTCTTCATCGCCTTGAGATCCCCGTGCACGGCCTTCTTGAAGCTGCCGATGAACAGCCGCCCGAGCGTCTCCATGAACCACCCCATCCCGGCGATCTCGCCATCCATCCGGAGCAGCGTGCCGGCGCCCTGGGGCTCGAAGACGTAGCGAAAGCGGTATTCCCCGCGTCCCGTCGTCCCCTTCTGCCCGTCGATGAAGAGGTCCAGGCTCTTGCCGGGCTCTGCCGCCGTGACCTCGAACTGCTCGGTGGACTCCTTGCCGAACATCTTGCGGGTCTCACGCCACATCGCGCCCTCGCCGACGATGCTGCCCGTGAGCTTCTCCACCCGCACGAAGTTGGGCATCCAGTCGCCGAAGGAGTCGATGTCGGTCGCGAGCCGGAACACGTCCTCGGGCGACGCATCGAATCGCTCTTCAATGGTGAACCGGAGCGGCATCTCGTTCTTCTCCTACGTTACCCCGCACACCGGGCCATCGTGCCGGAACCGCTCCATTCCCGTCAACGAGCCCGTCGAGCGCGCACCGCGGCCCCGACGCGGGCACCGCGCCGTCGTCCGCCGTCCGTCCGGGCGCCATCAGGCGGCCAGGACGACGACGGGGCCGCGGCTCAGCCCTTCTTGCCCGGCGGCAGCAGCCTGCCCCGCTCGCCGGTCGCCGCCTGCATCGGGCGGTGCAGCACGATCTTCCGTCCCGCCTCGCGCCCGTGCGCGTGCGCCGCCGTCCGCTGGTTGCCCGCGTGACGCAGGTGCTGCACGTGCGGGTGGCGCGTCCGGTAGTAGCCGTCCAGGTCGGCGTCCCTCACCCAGATGAGCCCCTGCTCCGCGGACACCTTCCGCTCCGTGTTCAGCTTCTCGAGGAACCCGAGCATCACCCCGGCCTGGTAGGTCCGCCGGTCCTTGTTGCCCTTCACGGCCTGGGTCCGCTTGTGCTCTCTCCACAGCTGCTCGGCCGTGTGGTGCAGGAACGCGTGCACGTAGGCCGCCATCTCCAGGTTCGCCGGCGTCCCGCAGATCTCGAGGATGCTGCCCCGCTTGCCCTCGAGCGGCGCGTAGACAGGCACCCAGATCGCCTCGACGAAGAAGTGCTTCCCGAGGATGCCCCCGACGATGCGCTCGCTCTCGCCCACGCGCCCGCTCGGCGCGCCGAGGTGGCGGAAGCCGTAGAGCCGCGCGGCGCGCGCCTTCGCGACGTCGAGGTTGTACTTCAGCATCAGCCGCTGCGCGGCGCTCATCGCCGCCTGCGCCTCGTTCGCGTTCGGGCTGTCGGCGAGCGCGAGCAGCCGCGCGATGCGGTCGAGGATCCGGGCGTCCGCGTTCGCGCTCTCCACGCTCCCGTCGCCGCGCGGCGCCCCGCCGGGCTCCGCCGGCGAGGGCCCGACCGACGGCATCCCGGCCGCCATCGCGTCGATGCCGAGGCGCTCGCACACCTCGCGGAACGCCGGCCCGTGCGCCGCCTCGTCCGCGACGCCCAGCACCTCGTGCACGTACTGGTGCGCCATCTCGTGCTTGAGCACCTCGATCACGACGCCCCACGGCTGCGTGAGGACGAGCGGCCGCGAGATCTCGATCGCGCGCGCCTCCGAGATCCAGCGCCCGAGCCGGCTCGCGGCGTCGGAGAGCTCGATCGACGCCGAGCGCAGCTTCCGCCGGAAATGCGTGTAGTTGAGGCTCTGGTAGGCCGCCATCAGCTCGCGCACGAGCGCCGCCTCCAGCTCGGCGCGGAGCCGCGCCGCCGTCTCGCGCGGCGGCTCGGGCGCCGGCGCGCCGGGGGACGGCAGCGGCTCGGGCTGCGCGGCGGCTGCGGTGGAGGAGGATTCGTCCGGCGGCGCGCCGGCCCCTGGGGCCTGTTGAGCGCCGCGCAACCCGTTCAGGAAGAGCTGCTCCGCCATGTCGGACGCCACTCATGGCACGCCTCGGGCGGCTGTCGAAGGGTTTTCTCCGTCCAGGCGGCCCCCTCCCGCGGCCCATCCGGCCGGCCGGGCCGGTCATCGCGCCGTCACCGACCCGCCTCAGAAACGTTCCCGATACGCCACGTCCTCGCTACACTCGCGCCCCTCCCGTGCTCCGTTTCAAGGCATTGAACGATCCCCGGGCGGCCGACGCCGACGCCGGCAGCCGCTCGTCCCGCGGTCTCGCCCGCGATCTCGGCCCGGACCGCGCCGCGGCGTGTGCGCGGCTGCGCGCGCTCGCCCGCGTCCGGCGCCGCTATGGACGCCTGTTCCTCGCGCTCCCGTTGCTCCTCGTGGTGCTCGCGGACCTCCGCATCCGCGGAGATCGCCTGCTCGATCTGAGCGGCAAGCACGCGGCGAGCTACCTCGGCGCGATGGTCGAGAGCGCCGCGCTCTGGGGGCTCCTGCTCTTCGCGGCCTCGTCGCGGCGGGGCGCGTCGCGGTGGATCGCGGCGCTGCTCTTCGTGACGCTCGCGACGCTCTCGCTCGGCGGCCAGCTCTACTTCCACCGCCAGTACGCCACGTACCTCAACCTCGACGCCACGCTCTTCGGGACCTCGCTGTCGTCGAGCCTCTTCGGCCAGCTCCGGGCCGACGGGGAGAACTTCCTCCACTCGGTCCTCCCGCCGCTCGTGCTCGCCGTCGCGCTCGTCTGGCTCGGCCGGCGGATCGTGCGCCCCGGCCGCACGGCGGGGGCCCGCGCCGCCCGCCTCGCCGCGCCGGCGGCCGTGGTGGCCGCGTTCGTGCTGCCGTGCTCCTACCGCACGGTGCAGGCGTCCACGCCCGACGTCATCTACTTCCACGCGATCGGCGGCCTCCTCAAGGAGCTCGCCGGCGTCCAGACCACCGCGCAGGTGCGCCCCGGGCTCCGCACGCCGCCCGCGCTGCCGCGGCTGATCCCGGAGCCCGGCCCGCGGCGCAACGTGCTCTTCATCCTGACCGAGAGCGTGCGCGCCGACGCCACCTGCTCGGCGCCTGCGCCTGCCGGCGACGGCGCGGCGCCTGCCGACGGCGGCGCGGGGTCCGCCGCGTGCCCCGGCACGCCGCGCATCGACGCGGCGGCGCCCGGCCGGCTGCCGCTCCTGCAGATGCGCTCGAACGCCTCGACGACGGCGATCGGGCTCGCGGTGCTCTGGTCCGGCCTCCAGCCGATCGCGACGCGCGAGGAGCTCCACACGGCGCCGCTCGTCTTCGACTACGCGGACGCCGCCGGCTTCGACAGCGCCTACTGGACGAGCCACCACATGATGTTCGCCAACTCGCGCCTCTACGTGCAGGACCTGCCGGTCTCGCACCAGTGCGGCGCGACCGAGCTCGATCCGCTGGCCGACATCGATCTCGGGGCCGACGACCGGCTGCTGTCGGCGCACGCGCGGTCCGAGCTGCTCTCGCTGCGCGAGCCGTTCCTCGCGGTCGCCCACTTCGGGAACACCCACGTCCCCTACCTTGTCGACCCGGAGGACGCACCGTTCCAGCCTGCCCTCGAGAGCAAGGCGCCGGACGACAACGAGGCGTACCGCAACTTCTACAGGAACGCGGTCTACCGGCAGGACGCGGCGATCGCCGAGCTCATCCGCTTCGTCCGGAGCTCTCCGGTCGGCGAGCGCACGGTGATCGTCTTCACCTCGGACCACGGCGAGGCGTTCCGCGAGCACGGCCAGCTCGGCCACACGGGCTCGATCCTCGAGGAGGAGATCCGGGTGCCCGGCTGGATCGACGCGCCGCCGGGCACGCTGACGGCCGCGGAGGAGGCCGGGCTGCGCGCGGCCCGGGACGAGCCCGTGGTCCACACGGACGTGGCGCCGACGCTGCTCGACCTGATGGGCCTGTGGGAGGAGCCTGCGCTCGCGGCGTACCGGGCCGAGATGGTCGGGCGCAGCCTGCTCCGGCCGTCGCCGGGGCCGGCGGCGCTGGCGCTCACGAACTGCACCGGGATCTGGGGCTGCGCGTTCAAGAACTGGGGGATGATGCGCGGCCACATGAAGCTCGAATCCCGCGCCTGGGACACCGCCTGGCACTGCTACGACGTGCTCGCCGACCCCCGCGAGCAGCGCGACCTCGGGCCCGCCGCCTGCGGCGACCTGCCCCGGCTCGCCGACGCGATCTACGGCGGTCCTGCCGGCAGCGTCGACGTCCCGGTCCACCTCCGCGACCTCGCGGCGGGGCCTCGCCGCGACTGATCCGGATGGCGCCGGATCTCGATCGAGAGGGCGCCGCGCCCGGCGCGCCGCCCGCGTCCCCCGCCGGCCGCCCGCGCGCCGCGCGCCGGGCCGCGCGCCGCCGGCGCCGCTGGATCGGCCTCGCCCTCCTCGCCTCGCCGGCGCTCTGGTTCCTCGTCGCCGACGTGCTGCGGCGGGGCCGCCACATGACCACGTTCGACCGGCTGCACGCGGCGGGATACGCCGCGACCGTGGTCGTGTCGCTGGGGTTCTGGGGCGTCCTGCTCTACGTCGCCTCGGGCCGCCGCGGCGCGATGCGCGGCGTGACGGGCGCCCTGTTCGTGGCGCTCTTCACGCTCGCGTGCGGCGTGCAGGGCGGCTTTCACGCCCTCTACAACATCTACTGCTCGATCGACTCGCAGATCCACTCGCAGTCGATCCCCTGGTCGATCGTGGGCACGCTCCCGCTCGGGCACCCTCGCGTGCTCGCCCACCTCGCCGTCGCGCTCGGGCTCGCCCTTGGGGCGCTCCGGTTTGCCCGCCGGTTCGTGCGCCCGCGCCGGCTCCGGCGGCGCGTCGCCGCGGTGCTCGTGCCGCTCGCGCTGGCCGCCGTGACGAGGATCCCGGTGAGCTACCGGGTGATCCAGTCGTCGTCGGCCGACATGATCTACTTCCACGGCGTCACCGCCGTGGTCAAAGAGCACCTCGGCATCACCGACGACTCGTCGGATCTGCGGGTGCAGCGCCGCGACCCGGAGCGCGTGCCGCGGCTCGCCGCGCGGCCCGCGCGGCCGCGGAACGTCGTGCTCATTCTCCAGGAGAGCCAGCGGGCGGACGTGACGTGCGTCGAGCACGACCCGGACTGCGAGCTCGCGACGCCGTTCTCCAACGCCGCCGCGCCGGGCCGCATGCCGCTCTTGCAGATGCGGGCCCACGACTCGACGACGGCCATCTCCATCTCGAACCTCTGGTCCGGCGTCTCGCCGACGGAGAGCCACGCGGTGCTCAGCTCCGCCCCGCTGCTCTGGGATTACGCCCACGCGGCCGGGTGGGACACGGCGTACTGGACGAGCCAGAACCTCATGTTCGGGAACGCCCGGCTCTACGTGCAGGACATCCCGGTCTCGCACCGGGTTGTCGCGACCCAGCTCGATCCGGGCGCCGACCTCGATTACGGCGCCTACGACCGGCAGCTCACGGATCGCGTGATCGAGGAGTGGGACGAGCTCGTCGAGCCGTTCTTCGCGGTCGTGCATTACTCGAACATCCATTTCCCGTACGTGAGCGATCCGCTCCATTCGCCGTTCCAGCCCAGCGAGCTGAGCAAGGCGCCGGACAAGAACGAGCATTTCAAGAACTTCTATCGCAACGTCGTTTACCTGTCGGACATGGCGGTCGGCCGGCTCATCGAGCACATCCGCGGGACGCCGAGCGGCGAGCGTACGGTCCTCGTGTACACGTCGGATCATGGCGAGTCGTTCCGGGAGCACTGGCAGCTTGGCCACACGAGCTCGCTGTGGGACGAGGAGATCCTCGTCCCCACGTGGGTCGACGCCCCGGAGGGGACCCTCTCCCCGGAGGAGCGGGCGAGCCTCGCGGGCGCGAGGGACGAGTTCGTGTGGCACCTCGATCTGGCGCCGACGTTCCTCGATCTGATGGGCCTCTGGGACGAGCCGCGGCTCGCGCCGTTCCGCGGCCGGATGATGGGGCACCCGCTGACGCGACCGGAGCGCACGGTGGCGCCGGTGCCGCTCACGAACTGCACGTGGGTGTGGGGGTGTTCCTTCCGCAACTGGGGGATGATGCAGGGGCCGCTGAAGATCGAGGCGCGCGAGTGGGACGGCGAGTTCCACTGCTTCAACGTGCTGGAGGATCCGCTGGAGCTGACCAACCTGGGAGAGCAGGCGTGCGCGCCGCTGCCGGACCTCGGGCGGGCGCTCTTTCACGAGATGCCGAACGTCACGCCGCCAGGGAAGCCGAAGGTCGACTGGGGCGGGTGAGTTGTCCGGGTCGACCTTGGATCGTATGGCTCGGTCCCCTGGACGAGGATGTGCCCGGAGAACCAGGTGGTGGTGGGCTTCAGCGGCCGGGTGGGCGATTTCGTGGACCGCCTCGTCCTCGATTGCGCGCCGCTCCTCGTGGAGGGGGAGCCTTCCGCTCTCCGCGTCGAGGTGGGGCCCGTCTCCTCGTCGGAGGGGGTCGG
>JAICEP010000430.1 GCA_025924095.1 Sorangium sp. | reverse complement strand
TCCTCGGGTACCGTTTCGGTATCTTCAACTACGCCACGCAGTCTCTAGGCGGCTCGGTGAACGTCGCCTCCTTCGAGGTAACCAGGCCGTGACAGGCGAGCCAGGCGACTTCGCCCTGACCAGGAGACGGCGAGGCGAAGCAGGGCTGTGTCCATCGCCGACGCCCGCGCTCGCGGATAGCCCGCACATCGTGCTGCTCATGGCGGGGACCAACGATGTGAGCCAGAACGATAACCTTTCCTCGGCGCCGCAGCGCCTGGGAGCGCTCCTGGACAAGATCTTCGCCGCGGCGCCCGACACGCTCGTGGTCGCGGCGCAGCTCATTCCGGTCACCTTCGCCGATCCCGCGGTGGTCACCTACAATCAGGCGCTGGTGGGGATCGTGGAAGCCAGGGCGTCCGCGGGGCAGCACGTGGTGCTTGTGGATATGCACACCGGGTTTCCGGCGTCGGAGCTCCCGGACAGGATCCACCCGAACGGGCCCGGCTACGCGCGCATGGCGGACGTCTGGTACGCGGCGATCGGCGACCTGCTGCCGTGAGGCGACGTCGTGGGCTCGCTTTCCGTTGGAAGGCCTGCCCGAGCGGACGGAACGCCATCCCGCCCTGCGCCGCTCACGGGCGCACGGCGAGGTACACCGTGCTCCAGAGCTGCACCGCGTTCGACTCGTCCTGGTGCGTCCTCTCGGCGCCGAACGGCACCAGCCGGTAACGCCCTCCCTCGACTGCCCAGCTCCAGAGCTCCCGCGTCCTCGCCTCGCTCGAGGCCTGGATCACCTCCCAGAGCGCACGTCGCGCGCGCCCCAGCGCGTCGCGCGCGCGGGGCGGCAGGTCGCCGCGACCGAGCTGCCGATCGAGGCCCGCGGCGAGCATCGCCTGCTGCCACGACCAGGTGACCGTGCCGTGGTAGTGGCTGGACGTGAACAGCCCCCAGAGCGCCGGATCCGGCGCGAACGCGGGGTTCGCGACGAGGATGCCCACCGGCGTGCGCAGGCCGGCCGGGAAAGGGCGGAGCAGGCGGCCCGCGATCTCCTCGAGGGCGGCGGGCGGCGGCTCCGTGAACAGGAGGACGAAGCTGTCGTCGGAGTGCATGATGGGAAGGGGCCGGCCCTCCCCGTCGAGCGCGACAGCCGGAAACGAGAGCGTCCCCGAGAGCGACGCGAGCGCCGGCGCGGCGTCCAGGCCCAGCGACGCCGCATAGGCCGAGACGCGCCGCCTCGCCTCGCGCTCCGGTAGCTCCACCCGGAAGAACACGCCCGCGTCCTTCCACGCGCGCGCGAGCCGCTCCGCCCGGCCGGCGCCCTCCCCGTCCGCGCCGAGCAGCGGGCTCGCGAGGAGCCGCGCCGAGGCGCGGAGCGCGGCCGGCACGAGCGCGGCGTTCACGTTGTACGGGATGCGGCCGAACGCGAGGCCCTCCGCGCTGTCGCGCCACTCGCCGACCGACGCTCCCTGCTTGAGCGCGATCAACGCCCTCGGATCCCCCGTCTCGGCGAACGGGGCGGCGAGGCGGAGCACGAGCGACACGTTCCGCGCGAGCGCCTGCGCATACGTGTCGCCGCCCGGCGTCCGGCGCGACAGGAACGCCGCCGCGCGCTCCCGGCCCGGCGCGCTGCCGAGGAGATACTCGGCGGCCAGCGGCGCGAGGAGGAAGTCGTCGTCGATCATCTTGTAGTCGTAGACGGGCTCGCGCAGCGACCCGGCGCGGCCCGCCGCGAGGTGCAGGAGCGCCGCGTACTCGCCGATCGCCTCCTCGTGCGCGACCTCCCCGGCCGCGCTCAGCCGATCCAGGACCGAGCCGATGCCCGCCTCGATCACGGCCGGCTCGAGGACCGGCAGGAGCATCCTCACCGCGAGCAAGGTGTCGCGGCCAAAGTACGTAAGGAAGCGCCAGGACCCGGCCAGCAGCTTCTCCCGGTACGCGAGGAAGGCGAGCGCCTGCCGGTGGCGCGGGTCGTCGGCGGCGCGCTCCGTGACGAGCTCGTCGAGGGGCACCGGCGTGAGCGGCGGCTCGTCCGAGAGCGCCGTCACCCGGACCCGGACGCCACCCGGCCCCGCCGCGAGGGCGATCCGCCCGTCCGGCTCCAGCGTGGCCGTCGTGCCGCCCTCCGGCTCGATGAGGAGCTCGAGGTGGTGCTCGCCGTCCCGCGTGGTGCGCCGCACGGCGATCGACGCGCCGCCCGCCGAGGCGCCGGCCTGGACGTCGCTGCGCAGCCAGGCCGGAAGCTCGGCGTCGCGGCCCACCTCCCGCACGGTGCGGACGCTCCCGAGGACCAGCCGATGGACGCGCAGCGCCGGGGCCGTGCTCGCGAGGAGCGCCGAGACGCCGCGCATCCCACCGGGCCGCTCCACGCCCGAGAGAGCCCCCTCCACCGAGAGCTCGACAGGCGCCGGCAGCGCGTCGAACCACACAGCGATTCCCATGTTCCCCGCCGGAAAGGCGACGATGAGCCGCGGCGACACGCCCGAGGTCGCCAGGACATGAGCGGCGATATGGCCACGACGGAAGAAGTGGTTGCGAATCCGGTCCTCGTGCAGCTCGAAGGCCAGGAGCTCAGGAGCCGGCGGCGCCGAGGGCGCCTCGCCGTGCGGCGCGCCGGAGACGCAGGAGGCGGCAAGAAGCGTTGACAAGGTGGTTCCCCTCATGAATCGCCCGGTATTCGTGGGCCTCGTGGGCACCGCGAGACCCTAGCTAGCCGGGACGCGCCTGCCAAGGACTAAGGATCTTCCCGTGGCCGCTAGCTTACGCCACCGACGCGATGGCCGCTTATCGCACGTTTTCATTGAAGTATCGCGGGACTCATCAGGACGTCTGGGAGGGCCCGCCCAGGGCTCATCTCCGCGCGGCGCCGCCGAAAGGGAGGCGATGACAAAAGAAAGAGTTCACACCTTTGTTGCCCTGTGATAACCCATCCGAGACATCGGTTGTTGATAGTGAGTTCGCACGCAGGCGAGCAGCCTGCCAACTACCGTTTTAAGGAAGGGGGCTCGATATGGACGAGAGCATCTCCGGCAAGATCGCCGCCGGCAGCCACGGTTCTGATCGCGCGCAGCTCAGCAACCCGCGAGAGGGCCTGATCTACACGTGGGTTGACGGCAGCCTCGGCGTCGCCGAAGAGGTCGTGCGCGCGGGGTTCGGCCTCCTCGATGACGTGCGCGTCGAGACCCAGGAGCGGCTCGGCGCCACGCTCGACCTGGTGGAGGGCATCCACAGCGGCGTGTTCCGGATCGCGCGCAAGACGCTCGTCCGCATGGACGGCATCAGCGCGCGCGCCCTGACGAACAGCCAGCATGGCTGGCACGCGCTGCTCGGCACGCTCCGCCGCACGTCGCAGAGCGCGGCGGGGCTCGCCTCGGAGACGGCCGTCTCCATCGTGGGCGAGCGCCGGGCGACGCAGCAGCTCATCATGCAGTCGTCGTGAGCTGGGCGCTCACGAACTGCCGCTCGACAAGCCGGCGATAGAGACCGTCCTGGGCGATGAGCGCCGCGTGCGCCCCGCTCTGCACGATCGTACCCCCATCCATCACGAGCACGCGGTCGGCGCCCATCACCGTCGAGAGCCGGTGAGCGATGATCAACGTCGTTCGCCCCTTCATCAGCGCGTCGAGCGCCCCCTTCACGAGGTGCTCGCTCTCGGCGTCGAGCGCGCTCGTCGCCTCGTCGAGCACGAGCAGGCGAGGGTCCTTGAGCATCGCGCGGGCGATCGCCACGCGCTGCTTCTGCCCGCCGGACAGCTGCACCCCGCGCTCGCCGACGAGCGTGCGATACCCCGCCGGGAACCGCAGGATGAAATCGTGCGCGTTCGCCGCGCGCGCCGCCGCCTCGACCTCCGCGTCCGAGGCGCCCTCCCGTCCATAACGGATGTTGTCGGCCACGCTCGCCGCGAAGAGCAGAGGCTCCTGCGCGACAATGCCAATCTGCCGGCGGAGCCAGGTCGGCGAGAGCTCGCGGAGGTCGCGCCCGTCGAGGAGAATGCGGCCCTCGTCAGGGTCGTAGAGCCGCAGGAGCAGCGAGGCGATCGTGGATTTGCCCGCCCCGGACGGCCCGACCAGGGCAATGGCCTCTCCGGGACGAACGGAGATGTCGATGCCCTTGAGCACCGGGACGTCCTTGCGCGTCGGGTAGCTGAACCGCACGCGCTGGAGCTCGAGGCGCCCCTCCACGGCGCCGGGCTGGGCGCCGCCGGCGTCCGCCATCGCCGGCTCGCGGTCGAGGAGGTCGAAGATGCGCTCGGCGGCGCCGGTGGCCTTCATGAAGTCGGCCCAGAGCTCGCTGAGGCCGCCGAGCGCGAAGGCGACGACGATCGTGTAGACGAGGAACGAGGTGAGCCCGCCGAGCGTCATGCGCCCGGCGACGACGAGGTGGCCGCCGTACCAGAGCACGAGGGCGATGGCGCTGTAGCCGGCGAACGTGACCACGCCCATGAAGCTCCCCGAAGCGCGGATGCGCCGCCGGGCGAGGTCGAACGACTCGGCGACCCGGCCGGAGTAGCGCTCCGCCTCGTGCTTCTCGGCGGCAAAGGCCCGGACGGTGCGGATGCCCGAGAGCGCCTCCTCGGCGACCTCGCTGGCGCGGGCGAGCGCGTCCTGGACGCTGCGGGAGAGCCGGCGGACGCGGCGGCCGTAGGCCACCGAGCCCAGCGCCACGAGGGGCACCACGGCGAGCATCAGGAGGGTGAGCCGGGGGGATGTGTAGAAGAGGAACCCGACGCCGCCGATCACGGAGGCGGCGAAGCGCAGGGCCATCGACACGTTCACGCTGACGGCGCTCTGGAGGACCGTGGTGTCCGACGCGAGGCGGTTCGTCAGCTCGCCTGTCCTGTGGTCGTCGAAGAACGCCACCTCCTGCCGGAGGAGGTGCTCGAAGAGCTGCGCGCGCAGCCGGGCCACGACGCGCTCGCCGGCGGTCGAGAAGAGGACGTACCGCAGCGCGACGGCGGCGGCCTGGACGACGATGAGGAGCGCGAGCCAGAGCGCCGCGTCGTCGATCACCTCGACGCCGGAGCCGGGGCCGAGCGCGTCGTCGATGATCTTCCGGATCGCCTGGGGGAGCAGGAGGCTGATGCCGCTGCCGACGCCAAGGAACAGGGTGCCGAGCGCGAGCCTGCCGAGCTCGGGGCGGGCAAGGCGGAGGAGACGTCGGAGGTGCGCTCGGCCGGGGCGGGCGCCGCTGCGTGGGATCTGCATGGGGGGCGCGAGCGTAGCAGGCGGCGCGGAGGCGGCCGTCCCGCGGGTCAACGCCGCCCGGCCCCGCGCCCCGGCCTCCCCCGGCGGTAGAGCGCGATGGCCAGCGCGAGCGCCGCGGCGCCGAGGGCGAGGGCGGCGAGGAGCAGGCCCGTCGCGCGAAAGCGGCGCAGCGGCCCCGGGGCGGTCTGCCCCGGGCCCCCCGCCGGCGGCTCGTCGCCCGCGCCCTGTGACCCCGCGCGCGGGACGAGCGCGCGCCGCGCCGCGGCCGCATCGGCGAGCGCGCGGCGGACGCCGGCGGCGTCGAGCGAGGCGTCCGCCGGGATCAGGGCGCGCAGCGCGGCCCGCGCCTCGAAGAACGGGGCGCCCTCGCTGCTCCACGCGGTGGGCGAGGTGTCGAGCGTCTCGTCGAGCGCGGCCGGGATCACCTCCTTCACGATCGCGTCCACCGCGCCGGGCGACGCCGACCTGGCCAGCGCGATGTAGCCGGCGTCCTGGATCCCGCGGCGAAGGGTCTTCAGGCGCATCGAGGGGAATACGCCGGCGAAGCCGGCGGAGCGGGGGGCGAACCTCCCCCGCTGCGTGCCGGGATAGAGCAGCATGCCGTCGCCGAGGCAGGCGTCGCCGTCCCGGTTGTGGAAGTTCTCGGCGACCGTGAACGGGTCGACAGGGCCCTTCCCGCCGCGATTGCCGTCGTGCCAGAACGCCGTCTCCCACAGGAACCAGCGGCCGACCTCGTGCGTCGCCGCGATCCAGCCGTCGGCCATGAGCCCGGTGAGCGGCGCGTCGATCATGAAGGAGCCGGCCCGCGGCAGCGCGCCGTTGTAGACCCAGAGCCGCTTGCCGGTCTCGTGCGCGGCCCGCGCCCACGCGGAGTCGAAGCGGTTGGCGGGCGTGAGCACGAGGTCGACGTCCTGCTCCACCGGGTGAACGTTGCCGCACGAGTGCCCCACGAGGATGCGCGACGACAGGCGCGAGCCGCGGACGAGCCGGCGCCACCCGGGCCCGCGGGGGCTCTCGCACTGCTCGTCGACCGCGTACAGCATCACGTCGTCCACCGCCGGCGGGAGGAGCTCCGCGACGGTCTCGACGCGGCGGAGCGCCTCTTCGGTCGGGTCACCGAAGCCGCCGTAGGCGCCGAGCGCCACCGCGGCGGGCGGGACGCCCTGGCCCGGCCCCCGGTAGCCGCGCTCCCTGGTGTAGAGCGAGCCGTCGATGGCCGCGCGCAGGCGCTCCACCTCGGCGGGGCTCCGGACCGACGCGAAGCCGTCGACGTGGTGCTCGTGGAGCAGCTGCCAGAGCTGCTGCTCGACGGCAGGCCCGTCGCCCACCCGCTCGGCGACGCGGCCGGGCTCGTAGAACGCGATGAAGTCGACCGGGCCGTACGGCAGCGTCGCCGACGCGACATCGAGCCTCAGATCGAGCGACGCGAGCTCGCCGTGCGAGGCCGAGCTCACCACCACCTTGCCGTCGTGAAGGCCGGGGACGGCGCCCTCGGGGACGTGGAGGTCGATCCAGACGGCCCGGGTCTCGCGAGCGGCCACCTCGAGCGGGTACGGCGCCCAGGGCGGCGCGAGATCGATGGGGATGAGCGCGTCGGGGAGGAACCCGAGGTGCCTGTCGTCCGGCGGCCGCGCCGCCGGGCTCCACCCGAGCGACTCCATGGGTCTCTGGTCGTTGCGCGAGCGCTGCTTGATCTCGACGTAGTGCTCGACGAAGCGATCGATCGAGATCGCCTGCGCAGGCGCCGCCGGCGCCTTGGAGGGCGCGCCCGCGCCGGCCGCGGGGGCGAGCCCGGAGAGCTCGACCGTGACGCCGCGCACGG
>JAICEP010000429.1 GCA_025924095.1 Sorangium sp. | reverse complement strand
CGCCGCGACCACCGCCGCCGCCGCCGCCGCCGTAACCGCCGCCGCCGCCGCGACCACCGCCGCCGCTGCTGCCGCCGCCGTACCCGCCGCCGCCGCCGCCGCCGTAACCGCCGCCACCGCCGCCACCGCTGCGCTGGACCCGCTCCTCCGCCTCGTTCACGCGAAGCGGACGGCCGTCCATCATGGCGCCATTCATCTGCTCGATCGCCTGCTGGGCCTGCTCAGGCGTGCCCATCGTGACGAACCCGAAACCTCGCGACTGCCCACTTTCGCGGTCGGTCACGATGTGCACATCCGTCACCTCGCCGCTCTGGGCGAACGCAGCCTGCACGGAGGCCTTGGTGGCGGAGAAGGGGAGATTACCAACGTAGAGGCGAGTACCCATGACACTGATTCACTTCACGGCTCTGCGAGATGCGTCAGCTTCGGTGCCGAACATGCCCTGCCGCCCCGATGGAGCCGTGGGGGATCGAGGGAGGGCGGCGCTGGGGAGGAGCCCCCGATGCGCCACACGTTGCGTCGTCCAGTCCGCGATCAATCCGCGATCCCCGAGAAGAGAAGCGTCGTGTCGAGTGCCAGTGACGTTCGTGACCAGCCGATAGTAACCAAATGTCCCCTCGGCGCAAGCGCTCGAAGCAACCCCCCTCCCCGTCGGCGCACCGGCGCACCGGCGCGCCGCTCGCCCGGACGTCCCGAACAGCTACGGCGCGGTCGCGTCGGCTGCCCGGCGGGCGCCGGCGGGCGGTGCAGTCATTTGAACCTGAAGGCGGGAAGGCGGGGAGAAAACGTCAATGATTTCCATAACTTCCATACTTCATGGGGAACCTCTCTGGGCAAATGACAGCACCCCCCGTCGGCGGGCATCAGGTTCCACGTCGGAGCGCGTCAGCGCCTGGCAGAACGACGGAACGTGGCGCCAAGATCCCAGCCCTCGCCGCTTCCGGCGCGCGCGAGCGCGATGTCCGGCAGCACGCCGCCCGCGATCCGGACCTCGGCGATCACGCCGAGGCGGAGCGTGGCGGTGAGCGAGCGCGGCGCTGCGGTGGGCGCGAGCCGCGGCGGATGACGGGCAAGATCGAGGGCACGGCCGCGGTCGGCGGCGGTCGCGAGCGCGAGCAAGGCGTTGAGAGGCCCCGGGCCGAGCGGGCGCACCAGCTCGATCGCGAGCGCCGCCTTGCCACGGGCCCGGCGGCGCCCGAGCTCCGCGCGCGAGACGGGCTCTGCCGTGACCTCGTGCCCAGGCCGCGAGAGGATCGGCGCGACGGCCTCGGCGACCTCGACGAGATGCGCCGCAGAGTCATCCACGAGCAGCTCCGCCGGAGGACCGCCCCACGCGGGATCGCCGTGCGCCCTCGGGAGACCGACCAGGCCGAGGTGCGCGAGGCGCTCGGGCGGCAGCGCGTCGACCAGCCGCTGCGCAACGCCGGGCTGACCGAAGGGCCCGGCCTCCGGGCCCGTCGTCAGCACGATCCACCCGGCGACGCCGAGATCGAAGCGGACAGCGCCGCGGCGGTTCGTGTGCAGCCCGGCGCCGAGCCAGCCGAGGTCGTCGCGCTCGGTCTCGAACGCGCGCAGGGAGGTCGTCAGGTCCTCGGAGCGGATCACCTCGATCGCGTCGAGGAAGGCGGCGCCGCGCGCGGCGACGTCGTTGCGCGTCAGCAGGATCCGCTGCGGGCCGAGGTCGGCCAGGAAGGCGCCGGTGCCGTCCGGCGCCGCGGGGTCGAAGCTGCGCGGCAGCAGCGCCACCATCGGCGACGCGAGCGCGCGGGCGACGCGGGCGGGATCCGCGCGCGGGAACACGGCGGCGAGCGGATCCTTCGGGTGCCGCTCGGGCCTCGGGACCTCGGCGAGCGCCGCGGCGGCGCCGCGGGCGCGGGCGCGCTCGACCGAGCTCACGATGTCGCGGCCGTCGAGCTTGAGCAGGCGCGCGGTGCGCAGCCCCTCACGCAGGCGCACGACCGTGGCGTCCCCCTCGCGCGACGGCAGCGCGGACGAGAGCGTCGGGTACGGGTTGCCGGACGCGTCGAGCCCGAAGAGGCTGTCGGCGATCGCCGACGCGAACAGGGCAGCAGCGGGATCGCTCAGGTCGTGCGGGTCGAGCGCGCCCGTCGGCCACGGGAGGTGCATCGAGATGCGGCCGCCAAGCGGGGTGCGCCCCATGGCGCGGGCGCGCGCCGGGAGGGCGGCCGCGCCGAGCAGCGCGCCGGCGCCGCCGAGGAAGGCGCGACGCGGGAACGAGCGGCTCACCGCACCACCCAGATCTCGTCGGCCGTCGCGACCGCGAAGGGGGCGCGCCCGGGCCCGTCGGGCGGGCAGACGGCAAGGGCGCGCACCCCCGCCGGCGCCGGCAGGCGCAGGAGCTCCTGAGGCGCCGCGCGCGAAGGGCCGCCGTCGCGACGCCGCCACGACCAGACCACGACGGCATCCTCGAGCGGATCCAGCACGTCGAGGCTGGCGAGCAGCTCGGGCTCTCCGTCCTGATCGAGATCGCCGATCGCGAGCTGCGCCCCGGCGCTGCCCACGACGTTGCGACGGCCCGCGCTGTCCCGGAGCTCGACCGCGCCGCGCTCGCGCGCCGCCCAGACCGTGAACGGCTCGCCCCGCGCCGACAGGAGCTGCGCCGACGCGAGCGCGTCGTACCGGCCGGTGAGCGCCGACGTCGCCGGCGGCGGATCGGCCGGGGCGCACGGCCCGAGCGGGCCGGTGAGGAGCGCCCCCCACGTCTTCGTGCAGGCCGAGCCGCCGGCGTCCGGGACCGCGAGCCCGGGGAGCTCGGCGAGCGCCTTCAGCTTGCCGTCGAAGCGGACGCTGCGCGCGCGATCGGTGAGCCCCACGTCGGCGAAAGGCGGCAGGAGCTCGCCGCCCCGCTCGCGCTCGACGAGCGTGGCGAACGCGAGCGGCTCGCGGAGCGGCGACGGGTGCACCGCGATCACGTCCGGCCACGAGCGCGACGCGAGCGGCACGACCCGGCCGCCGCGGAGGCGGAGCGTCGTCACGCGCCGGCGGCTCACGCTCAGGAGCTCGAGCGCCCCGTCGGCGTCGAGATCGCCGCACGCGAGCGCGACCACGTCGCCCTCGAAGTTCTTCGCGCGGTCGACCCTGACGGCGACGAGCGGGACCGGCGCGAGGAAGCTGCGGACCTCGGCGTCGAGGGGCGCCTCGGCGTAGGCGTGGGCGACGGGACCCGGCTCCGGATCGCGGATGCGCGCCCAGACGGTGCGCGGCACCGGGTACACGTCGGCGGTGACGCGCAGCCGCCCCGCCGCGATCTCGACGGCGAGGTGGACGAGCGCCGCGTCGTCGCGCGCGGCCTCGCGCGCGAGCGGCAGCGGGATCGGATCCCTCTGCGCCCGCGCGCCGGGGCCGAGCTTGCCGGCGAGGTGGGCAGCGAGCGTGGCCGCGAGCTGGGCGCCGCGCGGCGCCGGCGCGTCGGAGACCAGCGGCCCGGCGGCCACGAGCACGCGACCGGTCACAGGGTCGAGCGAGCGCGCGAGCGCGTCCACCGCGCGGGCGACGGCCGAGCGCGGCGGGCTCGGCGCGGGCGACGGCGCTGCGGACGAAGGCGACGGCTGCGCCGCGGCGGGACGCGCGAGCGCGAGGAGAGCGAGGAGGAGGAGGCTCCGGGGCGACAACGCCGAGATGTTACGCACGTCGGTGGGGTCGGGGCCAGAGCCGCAGCCCCGCCGGCACCACGATGAGCGCCACGACGAGGCCGACCGCGCTGCCGAGCGCGCCGACCCGGCCCAGGTCGCGGAGGCCGTCGAAGCGGCAGAACGCGAGCGCGGAGAAGCCCGCGGCCGTGGTCAGCGCGGTGGCGGCGATCGCCGGCCCCTCGTGGCGCAGCGTCTCGCGGATCACCGCGTCGCCGCCGCCCGCCACCTCGATGTCGCGGGCGCGATGGAGCAGGAACATGCCCTCGTCCACGGTGATCCCGAGCAGCACCGGGATGACGAGCGCGTCGTACACGTGCAGGGGGATGCCGAGCACCCGGATCAGGAGGAGGACGAGGCAGATCTCGGAAGCGACGACGAGCGCGGCCAGCGCGATGTCGCGCGCGCTGCGGAGGGAGGCCGCGAGCGCCAGCAGCACGAGCGCCCCGGCGACGATCGCGATGCGCGGCATGTCGTGCGCGAGCGTCTCGCGGAGGGACGCCTCGAGCCGGGTGTAGCCGGTGAGCATGGCCTTCGGGTCTTCCTCGCGGATCGCCTGCTCGATCCGCTCGACCGAGCCGGCCTCGCGCGGCCGCACGTAGAGCGCGACGAGCGCCTCGCCCCCGTCCGCCCCGAGATAGCGCGAGAGCAGGATGGACGCGGGGCCGCGCTCGAGATCGGAGAGCGCCACCTCGTGCCTCGGCGGCGCGCGCATCCCGGCCAGCACGGTCGAGAAGCGCTCGGGCGCGAAGCCCGTGTCGCGGAGCGCCCGCTCGAGCTCGTCGGCCCTCCCGGGCAGGTCGAGCGCGTCGCGCGCGGCGAACCGCTCGGCCTGCGTCGAGGCGGCGGGCGCGAGCGCGGTGAGCGCGTCGACGGCCTCCACGTCGGCCTTCATCGAGGCGAGGCGCTCGGCGATCCGGTCGGCCCGGGCGCGGGCGCGCTCCTGCTCGCCGTCCGCGAGGAGCACAACCCACTGCCCGCGCCGCCCGCCGAACGCGTCGAAGATCGCCTGCTGCACCTTCAGCGGCTCGAGCTCGGCGGGCCGGATCGCGACGATGGCCTCGGCGAGCGGTGGCGCGGCGCCGAGGGCGACCGCCGCGATGGGGAGCGCCGCGAGCGCCGCTAGCGCGAGCGCGCGGCCCCGGGTCCGCGTGAGCCGGTAGAGGCCGTCGGGCCAGCGCGCCGGCGCCTCGGGCGGCGGGGGCCCCCGCTCGCGCCAGGCGCCGACGGTCGGCGTCACGAGCACGATCGCGATCGCCGTGAGCACCTCGCCGGCGGCGCACAGGAGGCCGAGCTGCCGGAGCGCGTTGATGTCCGACAGCGCGAGCGCCCCGAACGCCGCCGCCGCGGTGACGGCGGCGACGAGCACCGGGCGGAAGGTCCGCGCCCTCGCGGCGCGCCCGGCCGCCTCCGGATCGAGCCCCTCGCGCCGCGCCTCGAGCAGCGCGGCGTAGACGTGGACGCCGGTGTCGACGCCGACGCCCACGACGACCGACATGAAGGCGACCGCGATCGCGCTGAGCCCGCCCGGGAGCGCCGTGGCGAGCCCCGCGGTCCAGACGGTCCCGAGCACGAGCGGCGGCATCACCGCGGCGAGCGCGCGCATGCGGCGGAAGAGCAGCGCGAAGACGGCAGAGGCGAGCAGCATCGAGAGCGACCCCGAGACGGCGAGGTCGCGCGTGAGCATCTCCTCGGTGGCCGCGGCGATGGCGTGCCCGCCGGTGAGCCCGAGCGTGAGCCCCGGGTGCGCCGCGCGGATCGGGCCGAGGACGGCGTTCGCGTCGGCGACGAAGGCCCGCGCGTCGGCGCCGCGGAGCGCCTGTCCGGCCGGCTGCACCAGGACGAGGTGCACCTTGCCGTCGTCCGTGGCGAACGCGCCGTCGGCCTGCGTGCGCACCCCGGAGCCGATGTCCGCGGACTCGAAGACGAGCTGCGCGAGGCGCAGCGGGTCGGCCGCGATCGTCTCGGCCGCGGCGCCGCCGCCCGGCGCGAGCAGCATGGCGCGCGTCTCGGCGAGGCGCTCCCGCATCCCCTCGGGCGAGAGCGCGACGGCGAGCCGCTCCCGCACGCGCGCGTCCGCGTGCCGGAAGGCGAGCCACGGATCGAGCGCGCGCGAGACGTCGATCCGGTCGGCGGCGCGCTGCACGGTCGGGCGCGCCGCGAGGGCCCGCGCGATCTCGGCGGCCACGGCGGCGTTCTCGTCGGGGTCGGCCCCCTTGACCATCACGACGCCGAGATCGCCGCCCCCGAACCCGCGCACGTACCGGCGCAGCGCCGCGGCGTCCCCGCGCTCGGGCAGGAGCGAGGCGACGTTCGGCTCGAGCTCTAGCCGCAGCGTCACGGCGGCGAAGGCGGCGAGCGTCAGCGCCGCGAGGACGAGCGCGACGACGAGGCGAAGCAGCCGGCGCGGGGCGTCCGCGCGGGCCGGCGAAGGCGGAGGGGGCGCTGCCATGGCGGGGGCCGGGCGCGGGCCGGCGCCGCTCCTCTACCCTCACCCCCGCCTCGCCGCGAGGACATCCACGCGCGCCGCGCTCCTTCGCCGGCGACGCTTGCGTCCGCGAGCGCGCCGCTTCATCCCCGCAGCATGGAGCTCCCCCCGATCGTCCTCGCAGGCCGAGCCGTCCTGCGAAAGCCCGCCGCGCCCGTCCCGCCCGAGGAGATCGGGACGAAGCAGCTCAAGCACCTCATCTCGACGATGGTCGCCGTCATGCGCAAGGCGCCCGGCGTGGGGCTCGCGGCGCCGCAGATCGGCGTCAGCCAGCAGGTGATCGTGCTCGAGGACAGCGAGGAGCTGATGTCCCGCCTCACGCCGGGGCAGCGCGCCGAGCGCGGCCGCGTGCCCTTCCCGCTCAAGGCGATCGTCAACCCGACGCTGAAGGTCCTCGCGCCGTCGCCCCAGGGCGCGACGGGCGCGGGGCGGGCGACGTTCTTCGAGGGCTGCCTGAGCGTCCCGGGCTACATGGCGCTCGTCGAGCGAGATCTGTCGGTCGAGGTGAGCGGCGTGGACGCGGACGGCAAGGAGATCCGCTGGGAGGCGACCGGCTGGCCCGCCCGGATCCTCCAGCACGAGGTCGATCACCTCCGCGGCGCGCTGTACGTCGATCGCATGATCACGCGCTCCTTCTGCAGCAACGAGGAGGCGAAGCTCCTGCTCAGCCAGTCCGTCGCCGAGGCGCGGGCCGCGCTCGGCGCGTGACCGCGGCGCGGCGCGACGGCGGGCGCGCGCTCACGGCGAGGGCGATGCGCCGGCGCCGCGCCCGGCGAGTTCCTCCACGATCCGCTCCATCCTGATCCCGCGGGAGCCCTTCACGAGCACCAGATCGCCGCGCTCGACGGTCTCCAGCGCGCGATCCGCGGCGGCGCTCGCGTCGCCGGCGAACCACGCGCGCACGCCGGCCGTCTCGGCGGCG
>JAICEP010000428.1 GCA_025924095.1 Sorangium sp. | reverse complement strand
TGAACGCGCTCGCGCCCTACAAGGACGGCACGCCGCTCGTGTGGGTGCAGGAGGAGCCGCGCAACTACGGGGCCTGGTATTACATCCTCGCGGTGCTCCGGCAGCGCATCGGCGACCGGCTGCCGCTCTCGTGCGTGAGCCGATCGCCGAGCGCGAGCCCCGCGACCGGCTCGCGCGCGAGCCACCTCCTCGAGCAGAAGATGCTGATGGACGAGGCGTTCGTCGGCGGCAGGAGCTGAGCGAAGCGGCGAGCCTGCGGGACGGGTAGGCGCCGCAGCGCCGCGGCTTCGGGGCGGGCCTGCGAACGACAAGGGGCTCCGGCGGCTGAAGAGCCGCGTCGAGGGCGAGCTGGTACGCCCGCGGCCCTGTGGCGGCGTCGTGGGGTGAGCGGCGGGGCGGCCTCTCGCGCCGCCGCGCCGCCCGTCCGCGACCGAGAAGGCGGTGCGCGCCGCCCCGTGGCACACGCGATGCTCGCGCCCCGGCGAGCGGCGTCCCCGGGCGGGTCGCGCGGCGCAGGTCGCGCAGCGTGGAGCGCGGATCGCGGATCGGCTCCGCCGCCTCGTGGCGTCGCGAACGAGGAGGATCCGCAATGAAGGCAAACACGGGGTTCGTGGTCGTCGCGGGCGCGCTCGGCGTGCTCTGCGCGCGCGCCGCCTCGGCGCAGGATTTCGGGGGCGAGATCCCGCCGAGCTACCTGAGCTCGCCGCTCAGGGCGCCGAGCAATGCGCTCGAGCTCGGGGTCGGCGCCGGATACACGCAGGGGTTCGGCCACATCGCGAGCGAGCGGCGCCTTCGCGACGTGTCGGGCCCCGGCGCCGGCGTGGCCGTGAAGCTCGGCTACCGCGCGACGCCGAAGCTCGGCCTCGGCCTGACGTCGAGCTACGAGCAGTACATGGCCATGGGCCCGGACCGGCGCGAGACCGACGTCCGCGGCCTGACGGCGGGCGTGGAGGCGAGGTTTCACCTCGCGCCGTTCGAGCGCATCGACCCGGTGATCTCGCTGGGCAGCGGCTACCGGGCCCTCTGGTCCGCGGCGCCGGGCCGGCAGCGCGACACGCTCACCCACGGCGTCGAGCTCGCGCGCCTCGGCGCGGTGATCGACGTCCGCATGTCGGACAGCGTCGCGCTCGGCCCATCCATCGGCGGCGGGCTCGACATGTTCCTCCTGGAGCGCGCCGGGGGCGCGAGCGCCGCCCGCGAGATCCGGGGCAGCCGCGTGAACAGCTTCGTGTTCGCGGGGCTCGAGGGGCGCTTCGACATCGGCGGCCAGCGCGTGCGCGAGATCGTCGAGATCGCGCGGCGCTGAGCGCCCGGGGACCGGCGCGCTCCGGCAGCGTACGTCCTGAATCGACTCCTCCCACCTGCGACAGGCCATCTCGCGGCCGCGCCGCTCTCCCCGTCACCGCTCGACACGTGCTGGACACAACGTAGCTCCCCCGTCCGGGAGAGGCGCCAACCGAGGACACGACACCCGCTCTCGGAGAAGCACCTTCGTGACGGAGCAAACAACGATTTCTATGGACCCTCAAAAACCGATACCGTAACGTACGAGACATCGACTCGACGAAGGCGGCGCTGACGGGGGACACGACCGCTCGGGAGCTCTTGAAGGCGGAATAGCGGTCTGCCGACCCGGCGCTCGCGGGCAGCGCGGGGCGCCACCTCCTGGCGCGCGTCGGCGTGACGGCGGCCGCGTTCGTCATCGGGCGGGGCGCTGCGGGATCTTGCTTTCAAGGGGGCCACTTCATGACCACCATTCTCCTCGTCGAAGACAACGAGATGAACCGTGACATGTTATCGCGACGCCTGCTTCGCCGTGGATACGCCGTGGTGACCGCCGTGGACGGCGAGTCGGGGGTGGAGATGGCGCGGGCCAGGCGGCCGCAGCTGATCCTCATGGACGTCGGCTTGCCCAACATCGACGGCCTCGAGGCCACCCGTCGGCTCAAGGGAGACACGCGCACCAGGGACATTCCCATCATCGTCCTCACCGCCCACGCGATGACCAGCGACAGAGAGCAGGCCATCGAGGCGGGAGGCGACGACTACGACATCAAGCCCGTCGAGATCGAGCGCCTCGACGCGAAGATCCAGACGCTGCTCGGCCGGGAGTCGCCGTGAAGCGCCCGGCCGATCCCCTCGCCGGGCGCGGCGCCGCGGTGAGCGACAGGCCTGGCCGACAGGAGCTCTGGAGATCGCTCGTCGCGCACCTCCGCCACGAGCTCCACACGTCGCTCACCGCGATCGTGGGCTACGGCGACCACCTCCTGGAGTGCCTGCCCCTCGACGCGCCGACGAGCACGTTCGACGCGCTCAACGGGCTCCGGGGCATCGGGGCCTTCGTGCTCACCCAGGTCGACGAGCGCATCTCGGAGGAGGCCCTCGGCAGCCGCGACTCGCAGGCGCTGCTCTGCAGCCTGCGTGAGCTCGACGCCGCCACCGAGCCGCACACGAGCAAGATCGAGCCTCTCTGCGCGGAGCTGCTCTCCCGGTTCGAGCGCGAGGAGCGGTTCGCGTTGATCCCCATCCTCTGCAGGATCCAGGCGGCGGGGGTGATGCTGCGCAACCTCATCGCGGGGTACTCGCAGAGCGGCCTCCCGAAGGCCCCGTGGCTCGGGCTGCCGCTCGGCCAGGACGAGCCTCCCCCTCCTGCGCTGCTCCCCCAGACCAGGGCCGGGGGCATCGGAGGGCGCCTGCTCATCGTGGACGACAACTCCATGAACCGCGACATGCTGACCTCGTGCCTCGAGCGGCGGGGGTACGAGGTGGACCAGGCGCCCGGGGGGCGCACGGCGCTGCAGCTCATCCGCGAGAACGACTATGACTTGATCCTGCTCGATCTCGTCATGCCGGACCTGAACGGCCTCGAGGTCCTGGAGAAGCTGAGGGGCGAGGGGCGCCTCGGCTTCGCGCCGGTGGTCCTGCTCTCCGCGTCCGACAAGCTCGGCGACGTGGCGCGCGGCATCGAGTGCGGCGCCGAGGACTACGTGACCAAGCCGTTCAACATGGTCCTGCTCCAGGCGCGCATCCGCGCCTGTCTCGAGCTCAAGCGGCTCAGGCAGTGCGAGGAGGCGTATGTCACGCTGCTCCGGGAGCACCGGGCGCGCGCGGACGAGGCGCAGCGCGCGGCGCGGGACGCCGCGAACGAGCAGGGCGGGGGCTGAGCGAGGGGGACCGCTCCGGCCGGGGCGCGTCGCGGGGCGAGGGTCCGTGAACACAAGTGCGCCTGGCCGCGGCGTGCCGCGGCGGCGCGGAGCGGCAGGCCATGCAGGTCATCCACAACATCGTCAGGGAGAGGCGCGAATACAACAGCTGGGTCGCCAACGAGACCATGGAGGACTACTCCCTCCGCTACGCCCCGAGGTCGTTCCGGAAGTGGTCCCCGGCGCTCCTCGCCAACACGGCGCTCGGCGGCATCTCGTTCCTGGCGCTGGAGGCCATCGGCGGCTCGCTGATCGTCAGTTACGGATTCACGAACTCGCTCTGGGCGATCCTTGTCTGCAGCGCCGTCATCTTCCTCACGGGCCTGCCGATCACCTACTACTCGGCGACCTACAACCTCGACATGGACCTCCTGACGCGAGGCGCCGGGTTCGGTTACATCGGCTCGACGATCACGTCGGTCATCTACGCGTCGTTCACGTTCATCTTCTTCGCCCTCGAGGCCGCCATCATGGCGCAGGCCCTCGAGCTCTACTTCGGGCTGCCGCTCGTGCCCGGGTACCTCGTGTGCTCGGCGGTGATCATCCCGCTCGTGCTCTATGGCGTGACCCTGATCAACAAGTTCCAGCTCTGGACCCAGCCGCTGTGGCTCGTGCTCATGGCGCTGCCGTTCGTCTTCGTGCTCCAGAAGGACCCGGAGGCGCTGTCCGGCTGGACCAGCTTTGCCGGCAGGTCGCCGAGCGGCAACGCGTTCGACCCGCTCCTCTTCGGCCTCGCGGCCAACGTGAGCTTCTCCCTCATCGTGCAGATCGGCGAGCAGGTCGACTACCTGCGGTTCATGCCGGACAGGACGAGATCGAACCGCCGCCTGTGGTGGATCGCGCTGATCCTCGCGGGCCCGGGGTGGATCCTCCTCGGCGGCGCCAAGCAGCTGGCCGGCGCCTTCCTCGCGTCGCTCGCGGTGAGGCAGGGCTCGAGCGTGGACGCGGCGCTCCGGCCGGTGGTGATGTACCTGGCCGGCTACGAGCACGTCTTCTCGAACCGGAGCGTGGTCCTCCTCGTGGCGATGGCGTTCGTCGTCGTCTCGCAGCTCAAGATCAACGTGACCAACGCCTATGCCGGGTCGCTCGCGTGGTCCAACTTCTTCTCGCGGCTCACGCACCGCCACCCCGGCCGCGTCGTGTGGCTCGTGTTCAACGTCGCGATCGCGCTCCTCCTCATGATGTTCGGGGTCTTCCAGACCCTCGAGAAGGTGCTCGCGATCTACTCCAGCGTCGCGATCGCGTGGATCGGCGCGATCGTGGCCGACCTCGTCGTCAACAAGCCCCTCGGGATGAGCCCGCGGTACATCGAGTTCAAGCGGGCGCACCTCTACAACGTGAACCCGGTGGGGGTCGGCGCGATGGGCATAGGCGCCGCGGCGTCCATGCTCTGCTTCGCCGGGGTGTTCGGCCCCGTCGCCGCGGCGTACTCCTCGTTCATCGCGCTCGGCCTCGCGTTCGCGCTGTCCCCGGCCATCGCCTGGCTCACCAAGGGCAAGTATTACATCGCCCGCCACAACACCCATTTCTCGAGCGACAAGGACCATGGCATCGCGCAGTGCTGCGTCTGCGAGCACGGCTATGAGCCGCAGGACATGGCGTACTGCCCCGTGTACGAGGGGGCGATCTGCTCGCTCTGCTGCACGCTGGACGCGCGCTGCCACGACGTCTGCAAGACGCCGCGGGCCGGGGTCGACGCGCGCCGGGCGACGGCGCTCCGCGCCTTCGTGGCGGAGCGGCTGTCGGCGCGGCTCTCGTCGCGGCTCCTGCGCTTCGCGCTCGTGTTCCTCGCCATGGCCGGCGTCGTCGGGGCGCTCTTCTGGCTGTTCTACTGGAGCGCTGCCCTGACCCCCGAGGCGCGGCCGGAGGTCCTCGCCGCGTTCATCAAGCTCTATTCGGCGGTCGTGGTCCTCATCGGCGTCGGCGCGTGGTGGCTCGTCCTCTCCTGGGAGAGCCGGGAGCTCGTCGAGGAGGAGCTGGATCGGCAGAACGAGCAGCTGCAGCAGGAGATCGCCCTGCACAAGGAGACGGAGCGGGCGCTGTCCCAGGCGATGGAGAGGGCCGAGGTCGTGAACCGGCAGCTCTCCGAGGCCAAGACGCACGCCGAGGCCATGGCGAGGGCGGCCGAGCGCGCGAACCTGGCGAAGAGCCAGTTCGTCGCCAACATGAGCCACGAGCTGCGGACGCCGCTCAACGCGATCCTCGGCTACAGCGAGATGCTCCAGGAGGACGCGACCGACCTCGGCAACCACGCGTTCGTGTCGGACCTGAAGAAGATCCATCAGGCCGGCACCCACCTCCTCGGCCTCATCAACGACGTCCTCGACATGTCGAAGATCGAGGCGAGCCGGATGGAGCTCCACCCCGAGTCCTTCGACGTCCAAACCCTGCTCGACGAGGTGACCTCGACCGTGCGCCCGCTGGTCGCGCAGCACCGGAACACGCTCTCGATCCACCGCCCCGACGGCGCGATCACCCTGCACGCCGACCCGCGGAGGACGCGGCAGATCCTCTACAATCTCCTCAGCAACGCGGCGAAGTTCACCGCCGACGGCGCCGTGCGGGTGCGGGTCGCGGTCGAGGGCGGGTCCGGCCGGCCGACGCTGCACCTGCAGATCGAGGACGAGGGCATCGGGATGACGGAGGAGCAGCTGAAGCGGCTGTTCCAGCCGTTCGTCCAGGCCGACTCGTCGACGTCGCGCAGGTACGGCGGCACCGGGCTGGGCCTCATGCTCACGAAGCGGCTTGTCGAGCTCATGGGCGGCGCCATCGACGTGACGAGCGAGCCCGGCAAAGGCTCCACGTTCAGCGTGCGGCTGCCGCTCGCGGCGGCGCCCGACGAGGCCGCTGCGCGGCACGGCGCGGCGGACGGCCACGGCCGCGCCGGCGTCGAGGCGTGGACACCGGGTCACGGGGACGTGCAGCGGCTCGTCCTCGTGGTGGATGACGACGCCACGGTGCGCGACCTGCTCAAGCGGCACATCGAGGCGCTCGGCCACCACGTGGCGCTCGCGCCGGGCGGGAAAGAGGGGCTGCGCCTCGCCGGCACGCTGTTTCCCGATGTGATCACGCTCGATCTCCTGATGCCCGAGATGGACGGCTGGCGGGTGCTCTCGGCGCTCAAGTCGACCCCGGCGCTCGCGTCGATCCCCGTGATCGTCATCTCGATCGTCGAGGAGCGGGGCATCGGGTATTCGCTCGGCGCCGCGGACTACATCACGAAGCCGGTGGAGCGCGAGGCCCTGGAGCGCGCCCTCGCGCGGTGCGCGCTCCGGAGCGGGCGCAGCCCGCGCGTCCTGGTGGTCGAGGACGACGCGCCGAGCCGGGAGGTGCTCGAGGGGATGCTGCGCCGGTCGGGCTGCGACGCGCTGTCGGCGGCGAACGGCCGGCTCGCGCTCGATCTCCTGGCCACCGACACGGAGGCTCCGGACGCGGCCATCGTCGATCTGATGATGCCGGAGATGGACGGGTTCGAGCTGATCGAGCGGCTGCGCCTCCACGAGCACTGGCGCCGGATGCCGCTCATCGTGCTCACCGCCAAGGAGCTCACGGACGAGGATCGCGCGCGGCTCCGGATGGGCACGGAGCGGGTGTTCCAGAAGGGCCAGCTCGGCCTCCAGGAGCTGCTGGAGGAGGTCCGTGTCTGCGTCGAGGCCGCGGCGCGGGACGGCGCCTCCCGGGCGCCAGCGCCGGCCGGAGCGCCCGCGGCGTGAGCTCGCCGGCGCGCCCCGCGGCTCGGGCCGCTCCGATTCCGGTCCCGCGCCGCCCGGCCTCGGCTATTATCCGCAGCCAGCGCGGAGCCGCCGCTGCGCGCCCTGCCCACCGATGCGGTTGTACGTCGCCCTCGCTCACTTCGAAGGCTGTC
>JAICEP010000427.1 GCA_025924095.1 Sorangium sp. | reverse complement strand
TGTCCGCCGGCTGCCCCGGCCCCGCCGTTTCCGCCGGCTGCCCCGGCCCCGCCGTGTCCGCCGGCTGCCCCGGCCCCGCCGTTTCCGCCGGCTGCCCCGGCCCCGCCGGTTCCCCCGTGCCCGCCCTGGCCTCCCGCGCCGCCGCCGCTCGACGCGCTCGACGCGCTGCTCGGAGCGGCGCTGTCGTCCCCGCAGCCGGCGGTCGTCAGGATCGATGTCAGGGCGAGCAGGGCGCACACGCGGAGAGAGCCGTTCATCAGGGGAGCCTCGTCATGGTGAGTTGTAAGCTGCCTTTGCGACCCCCCGCCGCCGAGGGCATCCAGCGTCGTGAGGGCGTGAGCCAAGCGTCGCACGCGACGCCGCCTGTCAGAAGAGCCCCACGGAGAAATGGAGGGCGCCGTCGATCTCGTCGAGCTCGTCGCGCGGGTCCAGGTTGAAGCCGTAGTCGAAGGCCAGCGGACCGATGGGGGTGTTCACCCGCAGTCCGGCGCCGAGCCCGTAGCGGAGCCGCCGCGGGTCGAGGTTCACGTTCCTCGCCCGGATCCAGAGGTTGCCCGCGTCGAGGAACAGGCCGAGCTGGAGCAGATCGGTCAGCGGAACGCGCAGCTCGGCGCGCGGATTCACCATCACCGTTCCGCCGCGCGGGATATCGTCGGTCGAGACGTCGGCGTCCTCGCCCAGCGCCGTCCTCGCCTCCTCGAGCCCGTCCTCGGGGTACAGCGACTCGGCCAGATGGGAACGGAGCGAGTCGACGCCGCCGAGGAAGAACAGGCGGTCCGGGTACGTCCCGCTCTGCTTGACGAGCGGCTGAATATACCCTCCGGACAGGCTCAGCGCGAGGATGAGCCGCGACCGGGGCGCGAGGGGGATATAGCCCGATACCCGGCCGGTGAACCGCAGGAAGTGGCTCTCGGGGAAGCTCGACTGGGTCCTCGCCGAGTCGAACGCGTCGAACGCGTCGACGTGCTCGACGCCGCCGGAGAGGAGGAATCCCCGGGTCGCGGCGAAGGGGGTGTCGCGCGTGTCCCAGGACGCGTCGACCCGCTGGGCCAGGGCGATCGTGCGTCCCTCGGGCATGCGCAGCTGGTCGAGGATATTCCGCTTCCCGGTCCCCACGGCGCCCGGGAAGAAGCCGACGTCGTTCAGCTCGGTCGACACGGCGAGCTGCGTCGTCACCGCGCGCCGCGGACGGTAGGTGATCGCGGGGATGAGCGCCTGCTTCGTGAAGCCGAAGTCGAGCTGGTTGTCGCGCACGTCGATGCCCGCCAGAGAGAGGCTGACGAGCGGGCCGAGGCCGATGTCCGGGAGCGTGATCGAGACCGTGTTGCGGCGCTCCAGCTGGTCGTCGCCGTTGAGCTCCTCGTAGTGACGGCGCGCCGCGGGGTCCACGACCATGAACTCGAACAGGTAGCTGAGCTGGACGCGCATCGTGAGGCCGATGGCCAGGCCGCCGATGTTGCGGTGTCCGTACTCGAAGGCGAAGCGGACGCCCTCGCCGGTCGAGAACCCGATCTGCGGGTTGAGGTACTGCGGCAGCTGCTCGACCACATGGATGATGACCCGCTTGTTCTTCTGCGGGACATCCGGGTCCTCCAGCGAGATGGACACGCTGGAGAAGGGGCCGAGCGTCGCGATGCGCTCCTCGCTCAGGCGGGCCTGCGACTGCCGGAACGGCGCCCCCTCGCGGAGCAGGACGCGGCGGAGGATCAGCTGCTCGTCGGTCCGGACGGCGCCCTTGATGACGATGCCGGTGACCGTCACCCGATCCCGCTCCGACACGATGAACCGCGCGCGGGCGCGCGTGCGGTCGGGCGAGGGCTCGATCGCCGTGCGGACCTCGGCGAACGCGTAGCCGAGATCGCGGTAGGCATCGAGGATGCGCAGCCGCGCGGCGTCGAGGGCGAGCGTCGAGAGGGGCTCTCCGACCTTCAGGTCCGCGACCCGGCTGAGCCAGCGCTCGCTGAACGGGCTCTCCTCGGCGCAGAAGCTCCGGTCCCGCGCGATCAGGCCGGCCTGGCCGCAGAAGCCCTTGTTCCCCTCGAACGAGAGATCGTAGAGCCGGGTCTGCGGGCCGGGATGGACAGGGATGCGGAGCGTCACCTCGGGCGCGCACGTGATGTGCCGCGCCGGATCGGGCCGGCAGGTCAGGGCGGCGGGGACGGGCGGCTCGGGGACGGGGAGGCCCAGCGCGTCGGTGCGGCACTGGGCCGTGACGCGCTCGGTGACCGGCTCGGGGACGCAGGCGCCCGGCTTCGAGCGGCGCGAGCAGGTGGCGCGGAGCACGGAGACCGGACCGACGACGGCGTTCAGGTAGCCCTTGCTGAAGTAGAGGTCGCGCAGGTGCTTGAGGGCGCGCTCGTAGGTCTCCTGCTCGTACGTCATCGCCGGGATGAGCTCGACCGGGCGGGCCCGGCCGCCCGCGCCGCGGGTCGGGCCGAACAGGTCCGAGATGCCGCGCGGGTCGGGCATCGAGAAGGCGTCGGCGCCGGGCAGGTCCTCCTCGAGGAAGCTCTCGATCTCGCGGCCGAGGTCGTCCGGGCTGAGGTCGCCGGTGAGGCAGGGGAAGACGCGCTTCGTGACGCGCACCTGCTCGTGCTCGCGGACGGTGAAGGTCAGGTAGCGGACCGGATCCTCCGGCTTGCCGCCGAGCGACGGGGTCACCTGGGCGTCGACGAAGCCGCGGGCGACGTAGAACGCGGTGAGCCGGTCGGCGAGGTCGTCCGGCTTCGTCTCGGTGGTCTCGCCGAGGCCGAGCGCGGCCTCGAGGGCGTCGCTGTCGAAGGCGCGGTTGCCGTCGAAGGCGGGGACGATGCGCGCGCCGGGATCGAGGTAGACGTAGAGGTAATTGTTCGGGCCGACCGCGAGCACGCGGTGCGAGACCCCGGCGTCGTGAAAGCCGCTCCGGCGGAGGAGCTCGGCCATCTCGCGGTCGGCCTCGGCGAGGGCGGGCTCGTCGACGCGGGCGCCGACGCCGAGGCGGTAGCTCTCCCTGAGCGAGCCGAGCTCCCGGTCCGCGCGCGGGTCGACGACGAACACGCGCTGGGCGACGACGCGCGGGGCGCCGGCCTCGACGTTGAGGGAGAGGACGATCTGCGACGGCTCGTCGGTGTCGACCGCGCGGACCGTGACCGCGGTCGCGGGGTAGCCGTGCTGCGCGTAGAACGCGCGGATGCGGGGGTCGATCTCGGCGAGGGTCGCGGCGGTGATCTCGCCGCCCTCGGCGATGCCGGCGGCCTCGAGGGTGCCCTGGCGATCGAGCGCGCCGCCGGTGATCTGGACGGTCGCGATGCGCCGGCGCGGGACGACGACGATCCGGAGCGCGGCGCCGTCCGGCAGCAGGTAGGCCTCGGCCGACGCGCGGGCGAAGTTGCCGGAGGCGAGCAGCTCGCGCATCGCGCGGCGTGCGGCGTCGGGGCTGAGCGGCTCGCCGAGCTCGACGCTCGTGACCGGCGACGCGTTCTGCCAGCGGTCGCCCTGCGCGGCGACATCGATGCGGACGATCGGCTTGCCGACGAGCTCTCCGAGGGCGAGCGGCTGCTGGAGCGACGGCACGTCGGTGGCCTCGGTGCCGGCTTCACCCTGAACCTGGTTCGCCTGGGCCAGGCGCACGGGCCCCTGGTCGGCGCGCGCGGGGACGGAGAGCGCGCCGAGCGGCAAAAGGCCGAGCCACAGGGGAATGAGGGCGGAGCGGAGGCGAGCCATCAGGTGCGGAGCGCCGGGGGACGAAAGCGAAATGAACCGGCGCCGGCGTGCACGAGGACCGCAGCGTAGCCCGGTTGGGCGGCGGTTGGGCAAGAGGCCGCCCGCGCGGCGACGTCGCCCGCGCGCCCTGCAACGCCGCAGCGCGGCCGCCCGCCTCCGCGCGTCACTGCGCCCGCGCCCGGTTCGCGCAGCAACACGAACGGCGCGGACTCCAGCGCCCGGGAGGCCCAGGCCCGGTCGGATCGACGCCTCGATGCGCCGATGTGCGAGACGCGGGGCTCTCGGCGGGCGGACCTCGTGCTAGCGTCGCCGCCCGTGCGAGGCACCGGATGAAGGACCTGGCGATGCTTGTCGGCGCCGTGGCGCACGACCTCAAGGTGGTGACGCTGTGGGAGAGCCTGCGCGAGCACTTCCGTGAGCATGGAATCCTGATTGATTTCGCGCTGTTCTCTACGTACGAGCGCCAGGTGGAGTCGCTGATCCGCGGGCACATCGACGTCGCCTGGGACAGCGCCATCTCGCACGTGCGGGTGAAGCGGCAGACCGAGGGCCGGTCCCGTTCGCTGGCGATGCGCGAGATCGACCGCGACTTCCACAGCAAGCTCCTCGTCCGCCGCGACGCCGCGGTCGGGGCGCTCAGCGACCTCGAGGGCAAGGTGCTCGCGGTGGGGAGCGCCGACTCCGCGCACGCGCGCATCCTGCCGCTCCACTTCCTCCGGCAGGCGGGGGTGGCGGTGGACAAGATCCAGCTCATGCCGTTCGAGGTGGACCTCGGCAAGCACGGGGACACCGCGACGAGCGAGGTCCAGGCGCTCGCGGCGCTGCACGAGGGCAAGGCGCAGGCGGCGGCGGTCGGCGACGCGGTGTGGCTGGCCGAGCAGGCGAGCGGCCACATCGATCTCCGCCGGGTCGACGTCCTCTGGACGACGCCGGCCTACGACTTCGCGATGTTCGACGCGCTGCCGGCGCTGCCCGAGGCGAAGGCCGAGGCGTTCCAGCGCGCGCTGCTCAGCATGACCTGGAAGAACCCGAAGCACCGGCGCATCTTCGAGCTCATGGGCCACAAGCAGTGGGTGGCCAGCCGCGACGACCGGTACGGCGCGCTCGACGCGGCCACCGCGGCGCTCGCCGCGGCCCCCTGACGGCGACGGTTCAAGCGCGCGCGCGCGTCACTCGAACTCGAGCCGCCACCGGAGATCGGCGCCCACGTTGCCGAGCGGCGAGCTCGAGGCGTCGTTCGCGTTGTCGTAGGACCCCTGGATGCTCATGCGATCGCTGAGCTTCACCTCGACGCCCGCGCGCACCTGGCTGCCCTGCGAGAGCCCCGTCGTGACGTTGGCGCGCACCGCGTCCGTGATGCGCTTGCCCAGGGTCACCGTCGGCTCCGGGGCGCCGTTCTTCGACGAGTAGCCGGTGCCGAAGCGGAACTCGTCGATGATGGGGACGATGTTCCTCACCGCCTTGTCCGCGCCCGTCAGCGACGAGAGCGCCTCGAGGCCCATGGTCTCGCCGAGCGACGACACGACGCCCTGGTTGAGCTCGGCGCGCGTCATCCCGAGCGTCAGGAGCAGGACGATGTCCTCCTGGCTGAGCGGCGGATCGCTCGTCAGGTTGAGCTGCAGGTTGTCGGCGTCGCCCTGGGCGTGCAGCCGGATGCGCCAGTGCCCGCCGGCGTTCGCGCCGGCGCCGATGCCCCCGGGCGCCGCCGCCTCCGCGCCGGCCGCCGGGTCCGCCGCGGCGCTGCTCATGGCCGTGTAGCGGCGGTACTCGCTCTCGGCGCGCACGTCGACCTTGGGGGCGATGCGGAACGGATCCTCGAAGCGGACGTAGCCCTCCCGGACGTTGAACTCGGTGCTCCGCAGCATGAGCTTCGATTCGGGCAGGATGCGCAGCGACCCGCGCGCGCCGAAGCGCTGGTTCGTGCCCGACAGCTCGAGCCCCGTCGGCGAGACCTCGAGCCGCATGTCCGCGAGATCGTTTGAAAAATGGAGCGGATTCGGCGAGAGGACCGTGACGCGGAACCGGACCGCGTCGGCGGCGGGGTTGTAGGTCTGCACCGTCGTCCGCTGCCGGCCCGTCAGGTCGCCGAGGTCGACGCTCATCAGGATCGGGCGCGTGTAGTTGAACGACGTGAGCGTGATCTTGCCCTCGACCTCCGGCAGGTTCTTCTCGCCCGACGCGTCGTCCTCGACGCCGGGCTGGAAGCGCGCCACGAGGTTGGCGTTCGCGGTGAGGTTCACCCCGTCCGCGACCGGCAGCTTCACGCCGGTCGCCACGATCGAGGCCGTGGCCATGCCGAGGTTCAGGCCGCGCACCGGCATGTGCCCGGCCGCGCTCACCGTGCCCGTGCCGACCCGCGCGGTCGCCCGCGTGAGGCGCACGAGATCGCCGCCGATCGCGATCTCCACGTCGATGTCGTCGAGCGACACGGGCAGCCCCACGACGTCGAGCTCCCCCTCCTTGAGCGTCGCCGAGCCCGTGTAGCGCAGCCCCTGGAGCGGACCGCTCACCTGGACCTCGGCCTGCACCGTGCCGCGCGCGTGCCGGATCTGCGGGATGTCGGCGCTGAGCCGCGACAGGTTCGTCGGGCTGACCCGGATCGCGATGTCGAGGTCGGGCGCGGTGAACACCCGCTGGACCTCGCCGGACGCGGTGAACGCGGCGGACAGGCGCGAGGCGGTGTGCGCCTCGAGGCGGAGCTCCGGCACCCGGAGCGCGTTCCCCGCGAGGCGGATCGGCCCGCTCGGGGCCGTGAGGTGGAGCCCCTGGCCCTCCCGCTCCAGCTTGAGCGCGCCGACCGTGAGCGTGAGCGCCGCCTGCTTCGGGTCCGCGAGCGGGAGCCGCTCGACGTCGAGCGTCGCGGTCAGCGTGCCCTTCGGCGTCGCCGCCGAGAACGCGACGCCCGGGATCAGGTTCGCGAGCGTGCCGAGGTCGAGCGCGTCCATGCGCACCTTGCCGTCCACGATCTTGCGCTGCTGGCGCGTGACGCGGAGCCCCTCCAGCGCCACCTGCCCGCCGAAGAGCGAGCCGTTCGCGACGAAGGAGCCGTCGGGGAGGTCGCGCTCGAACTCCGCCGGGTCGAACGGCGCGCCCTGGGGGTTGCCGCAGATCGGCGTCTTGCCGACGATCCTGGGCGCCCTCTCGGTGGGCACGATCGTGAGCTCGACGCGCGAGGGGGGCAGGCTCGCGTGCGTGCGGCGGATGCCGACGCGCGAGACGTGGACGTCCGCGAACCCGGCCATCCGGCTCACGGTGCCGCCCAGGCTGGCGACGAGCGACACCGAGCCGTCGAACAGCGAGGCCGCCGGCCCGAGCGCGTCGATCCGCGTGAGCGGCAGCCCGCTCGCGATGACGCTCCCCTTGAGCGCGCCGCCGTGCGCCACGGACACGCTCGCCAGCACCGAGCCCGTGCCCTTGCGCAGCGACGCCGAGCGG
>JAICEP010000426.1 GCA_025924095.1 Sorangium sp. | reverse complement strand
GCCTCGGTCCGCACGAGGGGCGACCGCGCGATCTCGCCGTCGACGTGCACCGCGGTGCCGGGCACCTCGAGCGCCGCCTCGTGCGCCGCCGCGGCGAGCGCCGCGAGGATCGCCTCGCCGTCCGCGAGGCTCACGAAGCGGAAATCGACCCCGGCCTCCGCGGCGTCGGGCACCGTGTTCCTGCCCTGCCCGCCGCTCACCTTGCCGACATTGACCGTCACCCCCCGCCCGTAGTCCGTGAGCCGCTGCGCCCAGTCGATGAAGCGGGCGAGCGCCCAGATGGCGTTCGCGCCCTGCTGGTGCGCGTTGCCAGCGTGCGCCGCCTTGCCCGTGGCCCTCACCACCGCGGCGCCCGTGCCCCTGCGCGCGGTGATGATCCTGTCGCCCTCGCGCCCGGCCTCGAACACGAGCGCGCACGCCGCGCCCGCGAGCTCGCGCTGCAGCAGCGGGCGCCCCTCGGGCGACCCGACCTCCTCGTCCGACACGATCGCGAGCCGCACCGCGATCTGCGGCAGCGCGCCGATCTGCTCGAGCGCCCTGAGCGCCTCGATCACCACCACGAGCCCGCCCTTCATGTCGAGCACGCCGGGCCCGCGCGCGAGGTCGCCGTCCAGGCGGAAGCCCTCGAAGACGCCCGGGGGGAACACCGTGTCGAGGTGCCCGACGAGGGCGACGTGCCCCGCCGGCGACGCCTTCGCCGCCTCGCTCTCCACCACCCAGTGCGCCGCGAACCGCGCGCTCGCGTGCCGCCGCACGCACAGGCCGGGGATCGTCGAGAGCTCGTTGGCGATGACCTCGCCCACCGCGTCGCCGCCGCGCGGGTTGTCCGTGAACGAGTTGAGGTTCACCAGCCGCTCGAGGAGCGCGAGCATCGGCTCCGCGCGGCTGGACAGCGCCTGTCGGAGGGCCTGGATCACCACGCCAGCATGCCACGGAAGCCCGGGCGCCGCCGCGCCGCCGCGCCCCCGTGAGGCCGGGCGCGGAGAGGACCCGGCGACCTCTGCCCTGCCCGCTGCAGAAGTGGTACGTGTTGCGCTCATGAACCGTCCCAGAGCAGCGCGGAGGCACCCGTGAGAGCGTCGGAAGGGCCGCTCGTCATCAAGCTCGGCGGCGAGGTCGTGGGCAGCCCTGCCCTCGCCGTGCTCACCGGCGACCTCGCGGCGCTGACCCGCGACGGCGCGCGCGCGATCGTCGTCCACGGCGGCGGCGCGCAGGCGAGCCGGCTGCAGGAGCGCCTCGGCATCCCCGTCCGGCAGGTCGCGGGCCAGCGCGTCACCGACGCGGACACGCTCGACGTCATGAAGATGGTCGTCGCCGGCAAGCTCAACGTCGACCTCTGCGCCGCGCTCGTCGCCGCGGGCGCGCGGCCCGTCGGGCTCCACGGCGCGAGCGGGCCCGCCCTCTCGGCCGTCAAGCGGCCGCCGCAGGTCTACAGGAGCGCCGGGCCCGAGCCGGTGGACCTCGGCCTCGTCGGCGACATCACGGGCGTCGACCGCGGGCTCCTCGAGCTGCTCGGGCGCGCCGGCTACGTGCCCGTGCTCGCCTGCCTCGGCGCCGGCACGGACGGGCAAGTCTACAACATCAACGCCGACACGGTCGCCAACCGGGTCGCCATCGAGCTCGGCGCCGCCGGGCTCTTCCTCGTGAGCGACGTGCCGGGCGTGCTGCGCGACGTCGCGGATCCCGCCTCGCGCATCCCGAGCCTCACGGTCGCCGAGGGGCGCGCGCTCATCGCGGGCGGCGCCGTCACGCGCGGGATGATCCCGAAGCTCGAGGAGTCGTTCGCCGCGCTCGCGGAGGGGGTCCGCCGCATCCACATCGTAGGACGGCTGAGCCCGGGCGATCTCGCGCGCGAGGCGAGCGCGCCGGGCTCGATCGGCACCGTGCTCGTCCCCTGAGCCGCGCGGCCGGCCTCGGCAGCGCGGTCGGCCTCGCCCCGGCTGACCGCGCGCCGTATGCTCCTCGCCTCCTCGAGCATGGATGCCGTCCGATCAGCGGTCTTGTTCGTGCAGGCGCACCGCGACCAGATCGCGATCGGGGCGGGCGTAGGCGTCGCCAGCTTCGTCGTGGCCACGGCGCTCGTCGCGTTCGTGCTCGTCCGGCTGCCCGAGGACTACCTGGAGAAGCAGGAAGACGAGCCCTTCCTGCCAGGGCGCCCCGCCTGGATGCGCGTCTCGGCGCGCATCGGGAAGAACCTGCTCGGCGTCGTCGCGGTGGCGCTCGGGATCATGCTCTCGCTGCCCGGCATTCCGGGCCCGGGCGCGCTGGTGATCCTGATCGGCGTGATGCTCCTCGACCTCCCCGGCAAGCGGCGCATGGAGCGGCGGATCCTCGGGACACCGAAGATGCTCGCCGTCGTCGATCGCGTACGCGCCCGCTTCGGCCGCCCGCCCCTGCGCGTTCAGGCGGGCTCCCGCGGCTCCTCGCCCGGCGAGCCCTGAGCGCCCGCGGCGCCCGGCGAGCCCTGAGCGCCCGCGGCGCCCGGCGAGCCCGCCGCCCGCACGCCCCTCTGGGCCCGCGCGCGCAGCCGCAGGTGCCACGCGAAGAGCGCCGCCGCGAGCGCGAGGGCGAGCCCCGCCGAGACCCACTCGCGCGGCGCGAGCAGCATGCAGCCAGCCAGGGAGGCGCAGGCCGCGAGCGCAAGGCGCTCTTCCGCGTCGGGCATCGAGGGCACTCTCGCTCCTCGTTACCGCCCCGCGCCGCGCGCATCAAGCGCGCCGCGCCGCCGCCGCGGTGAGCCCGCGCGCATCGAGCGCGCCGCGCAATCTCCAGGGGGGCCGGCGCGCCCGCGCGTCGCGCCCCTGGTCGCCTCGTGCGGCGCCAGCGCGGTTGCGGTAGGTAGGAGCCGGGAACCCGCGAGCGCTGCGCTCGCATAGAATCGACCTCGACGCCTTATGAACGCAAACGACGATCGCGACGAGCGCGGGCCCGAGGGCGCGCTCCGGGACGAGGACCCCAGCGGGAGCCACGGAGATGGCCGCAAGGCCGCTGCCGCCGCGGGAGGCTCCGGCGCAGGCGAGGGCGCGCCCGCGGGCGACGCCGCCGCGGACGGCGAGGGGCGCGACGCCGCCGCGGACGACGACCGCGAAGCCGAGGGCGAGGACGGCGCCCCGCCGCCGGCGCCCCCCCGCCCGCGCGGGCCCTCGATGTGGGACATCCTCCGGGACAGCTTCTTCACGTTCGACCGGCGGACGCTCGGCTTCACGCGCATCCTGCTCGGCTTCTTCCTGATCGGCGACCTGCTCCGCCGCACGTGGGCGTGGACCGACATGTTCGCGGACATCGGCGTCCTGCCGAACCACGTGAACCTCTGGCGCCCGCAGGGCAGCGGGAACTTCTCGCTCGTCAACGCCTTCTCCACGTCGGGCGAGGTCTGGGTCCTCTGGGCCGTGATCTTCGCGACCTACGTCTGCCTGCTCGTCGGCTGGAAGACGAAGCTCATGCAGGTGCTCTCGCTCGTGTTCGTCACGAGCATGAACGGGCGCGTCCTGCTCATCGAGAACGGCGGCTACGTCGTCCACAACCTGCTCCTGCTCTGGACGTGCTTCCTGCCGCTCGGCGATCGCTTCTCGGTCGACGCGCTCCTCGCGTCGCTGAGGGGGAGCCGCGAGCGGACCGCGGACGATTTGAACGACCGCACCACGGTCGACGACCCGCTCAAGCCGAACGATCACGTGACCGTCCTCGGGCCCGTCCTGCTGATCCAGATCGCGGCGATCTACTTCTTCAACGTGGTGCACAAGACCGGCCCCGCCTGGAAGAACGGGACCGCGATCCACTACGTGCTCTACGTCGACCGGATGGTGACGCCGATCGTGGCGGACGTCCGCGACTACGCGCCGAGATTCCTCATCCTGTTCATGACGAAGATGGTGATGGCGTTCGAGGCGGCCCTGCCGGTGTGCCTCCTGTCGCCGCTCGGCCGCGTGTGGGCGCGGCGGCTCGCGCTCGTCATGATGAACGTGCTCCACATCGGCTTCGGCATGACGTTCGTGCTGGGGCCGTTCGCGTGGGCGCTCTGCGTGCTGTCCACGCTCCTCTTCGGCCGCGAGGACTGGGAGATCGCCGCGCGCACGATGCGGCGCGCGCACCGGGCCCGCGTCGTGCTGTTCGATCCGCGGTCGCCGGGCGCGGTCCTCGCCTGCCGCGTGCTGAAGCGGATGGACCGGTTCGGGCTGCTGACCTTCGAGGCGTCGAGCGCCGCGGCGCACGGGCTCGCGGTGCGGCGCCCCGACGGCGCGTCGCTCGAGGGCGCCGGGGCGCTCGCCGACATCGTCGCGGCGATCCCGCTCGGCCCCGCCGTGGCGTGGGGGCTCCGCCTGCCGCTCGCGCGCGACGCGGCCACCGCGGCGATGGCGGCGGCGCACCGCCGCAGCCTGGGCCGGGCGCTCGGCGCGCGGATCCCGGAGCGGTCGGAGGTCGCCGCCCCGCCGGCGCCGCTGCGGCTGGCCGGCCGGAAGGCGCTCGCCGCGCTGCGCGAGCTCGCCGTGCTCGCGATGTTCGCCGGCGCCGTGAACCAGGCGGCGGTCGAGCTCTGGGTCATCAAGAACCGCTGGAAGGTGCCTCACCCCGAGGAGACGCGGGTCCTCGCGCAGAAGCTCCGGTTCCTCCAGGGCTGGTTCATGTTCTCCCCCAACCCGGTGATGGATGACGGGACGATCGTCGTCGACGCCCTCACGGTCGACGGCCGCCACATCAATCCTTTCACGGGCAAGCCGCCGAACTTCGACCTCCTGCACGCGAAGAGCTTCGCGTACACCCAGATCTGGTGCGACTACTTCGCCCGCATCAAGCTGCCGGCCAACACGTCGTACCGCGACGCGATGAAGGAGTACATGTACCGCTACCCCGAGCGCACGGGCCGGCCCGAGGACGCGATCGTCTCCGGGGACGTGTACTGGGTGAAGGACTGGAACCCGAAGTGGGGCAAGACGGAGAGCTACGGGGAGGAGCGCGAGCGGCTCTTCTCCTTCCACAACCCGAAGGCCCAGGCGCTCACCCCGGCCGAGCCGGCCGGAGCGCCCGCGCAGCCGGACGAGAGCCCCGCGGACTAGAACCAGGAGCAGGGCAAGGACAAGGAAAGGACCAGGGGGGCGCGCGCGCAGGCGAGGCACAGGGACGCCGGACAGAAAACCGCGTCCTTCGCTTGACAGCCGCGCCCCGGCGAGTAGAGTCCGCGCTCTCGAAAGCGAGGGCCTGTAGCTCAGTTGGGAGAGCGCTAGAATCGCACTCTAGAGGTCGCAGGTTCGATCCCTGTCAGGTCCACCCTCGAAGCCGTCCAGTTCTCTTTCTTAGCAGTTCTTTTTTCCCCTCCGCACCGCCGCTGATCGCTGATCCCCGGCGAGCGTGAGCTCGCGGCGAAGCGAGCCAGGCAAGCGTTCGAGCGCGTGCCTTGCGTGAGCCGGTCCGGTGTCGGATCCACGGTCTCCGCGCGCCGAGCGGCCCGCTGCAAGGGAGCTCGCATAGCGTGGGCTCAGGATCGCAGCGCGCGGAGCTCCTCGCCCTCACGGCACCGTGCTTGTCGCGCGCCGCGCGCGGCACACGGAGCGAGCCGCGATGCACAGAGAGGCACGGAGGCGGACGACCGATGTGCCCGCCCGCCCGTGCTGCCCGCGGCGCTCGCCCCGTCGAGACGGGGGAGGAGCGGATCGCTCAATCCTCGATCGGCTCGAAATCGGCCTTTGTCGCGCCGCACTCCGGGCAAGCCCAGGTGTCGGGCAGGTGCTCGAACAAGGTCCCCGGCGCGATGCCGCTGTCAGGGTCGCCGACCGCCGGGTCGTAGATGAACTCGCAGACCAGGCACCGATATTTCTTCATCCGTGGTTCTCCTCAGGGGGCTTGGCGAGCCGCGAAAGACGCTACCACAAGGGCTGTCGCCGCCGGAGGCGAACCTGCCGCGCCGCCCCGCAGCGCGGCGGCCCCGGCCGGCTCATCGGCGCTGCGCGCGCCTGCGTGGCCGCGGCCGCGACGGCGCGCCTCAGGGCGGCGCCGGAGCGCCGCGCACGGCGAGCTGCTTCTTGCGCAGCAGGCGCGCGATCGGCCGGTAGACGAGCCGCAGGAGCCAGCGGGGGCAGAGGGCGCCGAGGTACACGACGCACCACGCCACCACCCCCGGCACCACGAGCGCGCGCCCCCGGTCCACCGCGCGGACGAGGGCGCGGGCGCAGCGCTCCGGAGAGATCGACAGGAGCGCGGGGGGCTCGAGGCCCGTGAAGTTGCCGGCCATCTCGGCGAACTCCGTCTGCACCGGCCCCGGACAGACCTGCGTCACCCGCACGCCGGTGCCGGCGAGGTCGATGCGAAGGGCTTCGGTAAAGCTCGTGACGAAGTGCTTCGTGCCGACGTACGAGGCCATCCCCGGCCCGAACGTGAGCCCGAAGCCGGAGCTCACGTTCGCGATCGCGCCGCGCCCGCGCGACACCATCGGGCCGACGAGCCGGTGCGTGAGGTACGCGAGGCTCGTCACGTTCAGCGCGATCATCTGCTCGGTGCGCGACCACGCCGAGAGGTCGAACAGGCTGAGATCACCGAAACCGGCGTTGTTGACGAGGACGTCGACCGGCCCGAGCTCGGCCGCGACGGAGAGGAGCATCGCGTCGACCGCCGCCCGATCGGTGACGTCGCAGCCGAAGACGAGCACGATGAGCCCCGGCCGCGCCGCGGCGAGCTCGGCGCGCAGCGCCTCCAGGCGATCCGTGCGGCGCGCGACAAGCACGAGCGCCCGGGCGCGGCGGGCGACCTCGCGCGCCAGCGCGCGGCCGATGCCCGACGACGCGCCGGTGATGAGCACGACCCCGCTGTCGATCGGCGATTGCACGGCCGCAAGGGTTGCCCAGCGCCCCCGGGCGGCGCAAGAGGCCCGTCGACGGGCGTCCTCTCCCTCTCGTCCCGGACCGCCCGCCCGGCTCCCGCCCGACGGGCGGGCGCGCATCGCGTGTGCCTGGACAAATCGGACGAGGCAGGAATGCGCACTTCGGAGGGAGACAGGCGCTCCGGAGGCACCTCAGCACCCCTTGCGCTACCTTCGAGACCAGGAGTCGCAACCCCGCCGTAACACACATCGCGCCACAAGGCGCCCCTCGCGGCGACCGCCGAGCCGCGCGCCCTGGCCGGCGGCGCGGCGGCGCGGCCGAGGCGCGCGTTGACGTGGCAGGCGGCT
>JAICEP010000425.1 GCA_025924095.1 Sorangium sp. | reverse complement strand
CTCTGGTTGTGTACCCGGCGCATTCAGAGCATTGCATTGACCGTGCCTGCGCGCCTACCCCGCGGATCGCCCGGGTTTCAGCCCATCAGGGACGAGCAAGGTGGTACAGCGTCGTGGCGCTGTCATGCAGTCGTGACGCCGGGGTGTCATGCCCGTGTGACAGGAGCCCGCCTGCGGTGCATGCCGGAGGTGCCGTGTGGAGGGCGCTGCGCCGACCTGCGGCTCGACGTCGTGACGCCGCTGGCCTCGTGGCCCAGATCCGGAGATGACAGCGCGCACCTCGCCGCGGCGCGCGCGGTCGCACCGGCCGCTCCGGGGAGGGGTCCTGGCTGCGGCCGTGTAAAAATCTACGGCGTGGGCTCGGTGTGCCTCGAGAGCGAGCTCGGCGCCGACGTCGCCGGGGCGAGGGTCGTACGGAGCGGCCGTCGGCCGGGCGCCTCCTGGAGCCCACGGGCGGGCTGATCTGTGGTACGGCGAGCCGCGTCCTGCGCGGGCGGCTGCTACGATGCGGCGAGCACGGGCTGGCGGCGCTCGTCTCGAGGTCATCCATGGTCATTGCGCGATTCCTGGGTTGTGCGTTCGCGGCGGCGACGCTGGCGAGCTGCAGCGACCCCGATCCCATCGTCGAAACTCGCCACGGTGCTTACGAGGGCGACGCCTATCCGAACCGGCGTCCGGAGATCGTGATTCCGGACGGCGGAATGGGCGTGGTGACCGATAGCCTCTCCGATACGATCTCCCTCATCGCGCTCGAGACCGGGGAGCGGTTCGGCGTCCTCCCCGTGGGCCGCGAGCCCGTGACGATCGATGGGCCTCACCGCGTGGCCGTGGACGCCGCGGGCGGCGCGCTCTACATCGCGCTGTCGTACCCTGCCATCGCCGGCTCGAGCGGCCCCCACGCGGTGCACGGCGGGAGCGCGGTGGCCGGCTATGTCCAGAAGCTCGCGCTCGACGACCTGCGCGTCCTCGGGCAGGTGCGCGTCGAGGCCAACCCGGGCGACATCGTGATCTCGGAGGACGGCGGGCGCGTGGTCGTCTCTCATTTCGATCTCAAGCGCGCGCTCGACAACCCCGAGGACCCCGAGGCGGCGCGCTCCTCGCTCGCGGTCCTGGATCCCGACGCGGACTGGCCTCATGGCGCCGCCGCGCCGACGCTCATCCCGGTCTGCAAGGCCGCGAACGGGATCGCCCTCTCGCGGCCGGACGGCGCCCGGGCCTACGTCGCCTGTTATGGCGACGACGCCCTCGCGATCGTCGACCTGACGGACCCGGACGCCGAGGTGAAGCTCATCCCTGTCGGGCCGCCGCTGCCGTCCGACGCCCACTCGTCGTCCTACGGGCCCTACGCCGCCGTCATGTCGCCCGATCAGAAGACCATCGCCGTGAGCAACACCGACAGCAGGGACGTGCGCTTCTTCGATGTCGCGTCGGGGACGTTCGACGAGTCCAGGACGATCCTCACGATCGGCGCGCCCTATGTCAGCGCGTGGACCCCTGACGGGAGCGCCATCTACGTGCCGACGCAGGTGCCCGACACGATCGTGCGGATCGGCATGACCCAGGACGACAGCAACGCTGTCATCCGGAACATCAGCGGGGAATGCTTCAGGCCGCACCTCGCGGAGCTCGACGAGGAGCACGGGCTCTTCATCGTCTGCGAGGGCGACCAGACCGTGACGCCGGGCAAGGTGCTCCGGCTCGATCCCGAGACGCTGGAGACGCGTAGCGAGGCCGAGGTGGGCCTCTTCCCCGACGCGTTCGCGCGCGTCGCGGCGGGGGCGCGATAAGGAACGTCGCGGTTCCTCCCTCAGAACCCCTGCGGGTCGAAGACGGCGTCCACATACCGCATCGTCTGCTCGCGCCGGCGGCGCTTGCGATCCCCCGCGTCCTCCTCCACGTGCGCCTCATCCGGCCTCACGCGGAAGAGCGGCTGTCCTTTCTGCACGATCGTCCCCTCGCCGCCGTCGATGAGCACCTCCTCGATCGTGCCGGAGAACGGCGCGAGCACTTTGTTGAACATCTTCATGACCTCGAGGACGTAGAGCGGATCGCCGGCGTCGAAATGGCTCCCCTTCGTCACGAAGGCGGGCCGATCCGGCGCCTCCTGCGCGTAGAACATGCCGCCGGTGACCGCGACGATCTCGTTCGCCCGCATCGCGGGGGGCGGCGCGAGGACCTTGCGCATCCGGGCCGAGAGCTCGCTGTCGAGCAGGCGCTCGGGGAGGGCGACCGTCCCGTCCTCCCGCACGTGGAGCTCGAAGAAGCGCGCGGCCTCTCCCGCGAGGACCAGCGCGTCGAGGAGCTCCAGCCCCGCCTGGAAGCCGAGGTGGGAGCCGCGGACCCTCCGCCAGAGCTCGCCGTCATGGCCGGGAGGCGCGGTGTCCTGGGACAGGACCTCTCGCAGCACAGGCCACGACGGCGCGCTGCCCGCCTGGCCCATCCGCTCGCCGAGGCGGCGATAGAAGCCGAGCGCGCGGGCGAGGAGCTCCTGGTCGTGATCCCAGATCGCGTGGGCCGCGGGGGCGTGCGGCTGCGGCGCCATGTTGAGCAGCCAGTACGTGTCCGCGAGCACCTCGACCGGGTTCTTGAGCCAGCGCACCCGCCCCGACCGGACCTCGAACGCCCCCATGTTCCGGCTGAGCCACGCCGACAGGAGGTGCGGCTCCGCGCAGATCCGCTCCACGGGGCGGCGCACAAGCGTGTCCTTGAGCGCAAAGACCTTCCTGAGCGCCGCCCCGTCCGCGCCATCGGGGGCCCCGGACAGCGCCGCCAGCCGGCGCGCGTGACGGGCGCCGAGCTCGGCCCACATCGCGTCGAAATCGAGGCCCCCGAGCTCCACCGAGAGCAGGCCGACCTGCGTGAGGTACGGGACCACGAAGCGCGTCGTCGGCCTCGCCCACACGCTCCGCGCGAGGAACCAGTGCACGAGCCCGTAATGAAACAGGAGGTTCGTGTGCAGATCGCTGCCGCGCAGCGTGGTCGTGCGCAGGATCTCGCAGAGCCGCAGATAGGCCTCCTCGCGGGAGCCGCCGTAGGTCACGAGGAGCGCGATGTTGCTGTCATACGCGCCGGCGAGCCGGTAATGCATGAACACCCCCGTGTCGGGGTTCTTCGCGCAGATGCCCTGATCGTCGCGGATCTCGTGCGGGTGCGGGTCGCTCCAGGAGACGATGACGCCGCCCGCGTGCGGCTCCAGCGCGCCGTTCGTGGCGTTGAGGCGCGCCTCCACCGCGGACCCCTCCCGCCGCGCGCGGATCGGCCGGGGCAGCCGCTCCCCGTGGCGCGCGAGGAGGACCATGCACTCGATGAGCGAGGTCACCTCGAACGCGTCGGCCGGATCGTCCGGGCTCTCGAAGCGGAGAGCATAACAGAGCTCCGACACCCGGTGCTCGACCTGGATCCGGGTGTTGACCTCCATGAAATAGTGATGATCGCCCTCGACGATGCACTCGAATGTCGAGGCCGAGTTCAGCCCCACCGCCCGCCCGAACCGCGCTGCCTCGTCCTCCATCCGGGCGAGCGAGGTGAGCTCGCGCTCGAGCGACGCCGCGCCGCGCGGGTCGCCCGCCGCGCGCGCCCGCTCGATCGCCTCGCGGAGCCCCTCCTGCGTGATCGCCACCTCGAGCAGCTTCTGCTCGTGCATCTGCAGCGAGCAATCGCGCCCGCCCAGCGCGACGCACCACGCGCCGTTGCCGATCAGCTGGATCTCGTTGTGCCGTGTCTCCTCGATGTTGAGCTCGAGCAGGATGTTCTTGTTGTCGCCGACGCCCGCGGCCTTCACCTCGGCGAGGACCTCCCGCGCCAGCGCGGGGACCTCGGCCGCCCGCGCGCGCGCCGCGGCCTCGGGCTCCGCCGCGCCGGGCGCGATGCCGGCGAGCAGCCGCTGCCCCTTGCCGCCGCCGCCGCCGATCGCCTTGAGCCGGATCCGCCGCCCCGGGTGGCGGGCGAGGAGCTCGGCCGCGCCCCGCTCCAGCTCCGCGCAGAGCTCGTCGGTCGTGTAGAGATCCACGCGCTGCGCGTACGCCGCCGCGAGCAGCGCGTCCGCCGCCTCGGCGAGCGGGACCTCCCCGGCGAGCCGCGCCGCGAGCGACGGCCCGCCCAGCCCGCGCTCGGCCGCGGCCGCGCGCAGCGCCGCGTGATCCGGCCACTTGCGGAGCACGATCCGCCGGGTCGCGTCGTCGACGCCGGGCGTCACGCTGACCGCGGTCGCGAGCGCCGTGCGCTTCGCCTCGTCCTTGAGCCCGGCGGCGCGCTGGACCGACGAGCGAGGGCCGATGAACACGAGCCCCGCCTCCTCGAGGGTGCGCACGAACTCCTCGTCTTCGGCCATGAAGCCGTAGCCCGCGAACACGTGCGTGTAGCCGCCCTCCCGGGCGATCGCGACGATCTCGTGCATCCGCTTGACGCGCTCGTCCTTCGTCGCGCCTGTATAGTCCTTCACCCGGTGCACGTGCGCGGGGTGGATGCAGCGCAGCTCGGGCGCCAGCGCGTGCGTGTAGACGATCGAGTCCTTCTCCGACAGGAGGATGCCGTACCGCTCGATCCCCATCTGGGCGAAGACGTCCATCGCCTCCTTCCGGATCGGACCCCGGCAGACGATCAGCGGCCGCACGTCCTCGGCGGCGAAGGAGCGCACCCACGCCGAGCCCGATCGCCCGAGCCTGCGGTCGCGCACCACCATCGGATTGCGGTCGTAACCGCGCTTGCTCACGAAACCATCCATGGTCAATGAAACTCCCGCTGAACGCCGGCGAACGGCCCTGGCTGGTAATGGCGGAGCAGGAACTCCAGGTTCTCTCCGATCACCGAGCGGAGCTCGTGCGGCATCACCAGCCGCGAGATGGAGCCCAGGCTGAGCCCCTCGCGCGGGTTCATGAGCTCCCGCTCGTACCGCGCGCCGAACTCGGCCTCTCTCGCCTTGAGCCACGCCGCGGCCTCCTCGCGGGCCTCGGCCTTCGCCTTCGCGTCGTCCATGCCGCGGCCGAGCCGCTCCTTGACGCCGGCCTTCTCCCTGGCGCTCGCCTGCGCGCGCACCTTCCGGAGCTCGTCCTTGTAGACGAACTCCTTGCCGGCCGGCCCCATCACCGCGACGCGCGTCGTGGGGAGCGCGAGGACGACATCCGCGCCGGTCGCGTAGTTGTTGAACGAGGCATAGGCGCCGCCGAACGCGTTGCGCACGAGCAGCAGGATGCGCGGGGTGCGCACGTCGATGATCGCGTCGAGCATCGCCCGGCCGGCCTGCACGATGCCCATCGCCTCCTGCTCCCTTCCCGGCAGGAACCCGGTGGTGTCCTCCATGAAGAGGAGAGGGATGTTGTAGAGGTTGCAGAAGCGGATGAAGCGCGCGTTCTTGTAAGCGGCCGCCACGTCGATCTGCCCCGACGCGACCGCGCTGTTGTTCGCCACGAAGCCGACGACGCGCCCGCCGATCCGCCCGAACGCCGTGATCGTGTTGCGCGCGCGCTGCGGCTGCACCTCGAAATAGTCGCCGTGATCGCAGATGCGCTGGATGAGGATGCTGATATCGAGCGGCGTATTGTAGCCTGTCGGCGACGAGATCGTCCTGCGGAGCAGCGTATCGATCTCGGTCGTCTCCCGGTCGAGCGGGTCGCTCGTCCGCTGGAAGGGCGGGCTCTCGCGGTTGTTGCTCGGCAGGTAGCCGAGCAGGCGGACGGTGGTGCGCAGCGCGCCGACCTCGTCGGGCACCGTGAGATCGGCCACGCCCGAGGCGCCGTGGACGCGCGGGCCGCCGAGGTCGTCGGGCGAGACCACCTCGCCGAGGACCGATTTGACGACCGCCGCCCCGGTCAGGCCGAAGAACGTCCCGCCCGGCTGGATGACGAAGCTGCCCTGCCGCGGCAGGTAGGAGCCGCCGCCCGCGTTGAACCCGAACATGCACATGATGCTCGGCACCACGCCGCTGATCTTGCGCAGCGCCGCGAACGCCTCGGCGTAGCCGTCGAGCCCGCCGACGCCCGCCGGGACGTAGGCGCCGGCGCTGTCGTTGAGGCCGACGAGCGGGATCCCCCGCTCTCCCGCGAGCTGGAACAGCCGGGCGAGCTTGCGGCCGTTTGTCGCGTCCATCGACCCGGCGCGGACCGTGAAATCGTGGCCGTAGAGCGCGACGTCGCGGGTGCCGATGCGCAGGATCGCCGTGACGAGCGAGGCGCCGTCCAGGTTCGGCCCCCAGTTCTCGAAGATGACGCGCGGCGGCTCGGGGGTCAGCACGCGGATGCGCTCCCAGATCGTCATCCGGCCTTTGCTGTGCTGCCGGATGATGTTCTCCGGGCCCGCGGACACATAGGGGCGCCGGCGGAGCTCCTCGGCCTCCCGCAGCGCGGCGTCGTACGCCGAGGCGGGCGCGGCCGCTTCGCCGGAGCGCTCGTCGAGCGGATCGTCGAGCGAGGGCACGACGGCGGCGGGCTTTGTGGCTAGTTCGTTGCGATCAAGGGGACTCATGGACAGGACATGCACTGTACCATGGCGCGATCTCCGGGCGCACCTCGCGCGCCCGGCGAGGCGCGGGCCGGCGCCCGCGTGGGGCGCGGCACGGGGCCCCGACCTCGGCTGCTGCTCGGGCCGGCCGCCGGCGCGGGGGAGGCGAGCGCGTCGAAGCGCACGCTCGTGGAGCTCACGATTCACCGGGACGAGGTGGGTTATCCGGTCCGGGTGCGACGGGCGATGACCGGCTGTCGCTTCGCGCTGGCCGGGCCGCGGTCAGGCGGTCTCTTTCTCGGCGAGCAAGGCGGCCAGGACGGCCAGGGCGTCGGTCGTCGTGAAGACGCCGACGACCTGTGCGCCGTCCAGCACCACCGCCGAGCCGTACTTGCGCTCGGCCATCTCGCGGACCACCTCGGAGAGCCGCGCGTCCGGCGCGACGGCGTAGGGGCACGGCGACATCGCCTCGCTCACGAGGAGATCATCACCCTGCTGGTCCTTGAGCGTCTCGATCCAGTAGATGTCCCGCTCCGAGATCATGCCGACCAGCCGGCCACCGCGCAGCACCGGCAGGTGCCGGATGCGATGCCCGCGCATGAGCGTGCGGGCGAGGCCGACCTTCTGATCGGCGCCGATCGAGTGCGGGCTCCTGGTCATGCAGTCCTGGATGCGAAGCGTGGAAGAGCTCATGGGGCCTCCGCCGGGGCTGGGCTTGCGTGATGGT
>JAICEP010000424.1 GCA_025924095.1 Sorangium sp. | reverse complement strand
CGCCGAGGCTGGGTGCCGCCCCCGTACCCAGGGCGCCCGTGGCCGCGCCAGCCGCTCCAGCAACGCGAGGCCGCGCTCCGGCCGCGCGCGGGCGGCTCCCGGGCGTCGGGGCGGTCCCGGTGACCCAGTCGTTCGGCGACGAGCGCGAAGGCGAGAAGCCGATGACGCTCACGCGGGAGGGGTCGCCCCTGAACCTCCGCGGAGCGGCGGGGCCGGCGGCCGCAGCGCCGCCGCCCTTCGGAGGAACGCCCTCCGTCGCGCACCGCGTGAGCAGCGCCGGGCGGCCCGGAGCGAGCGCGGGGTTGCCCGCCGGAGGTCCTCGCGAGCCGTCGGCGCTCGGGGTGCCGGCCCCGGCGTTCGGTGGGCGCGAGCGTCCGGGCGCGGAGCACGGCGCGCTGGCGAGGCCGCATCCGCAGCGCAACGACGACATGCCCTTCCTGGGCGATCTCGACGACGACATCCACGACGAGCCCACGCTGGATGCGCCCACGGTCGTCGACGACGAGGACGACGAGGACGACGTCCCCACGCGGACGCGGGAGGCATCCCAGACCACGTCCGACGCGCCGCTTCAGGTCACGGCGGCAGCGCCGGTCAGCACGCCACGGGTGCTCGCCGACGCGGCGGCGAAAGGCCGCCCCGCTGGAGCGCCGGTCGATCGCGCGCCGAGGGGGCCCCTGGCCCCTGCGTCCGGGAACCCCGACGCCGGGAGCGGCGGGCTCCCCGGGCCGCGCGCCGCTGCCGTCAGCCCGCCACAGCCAGCATCGCCGCCCCCGCAGAACGCCCTCGCCGCGCAGCCGAGCGCGGCTCCGGCGCAGCAGGGCTCAGCCGCGTCGGCGTCGCCGCCCTTCGGCAGGCTCGACGGCATGACCAGCGACCCACCCCCCGATCGGTCGGGGCGGCTTGGGATGATCATCGCGGTGCTCGTGGCGCTCCTCCTGGCGGCGGGGGCGATGCTGTTCGCCGCGCAGCTCGGCCTGCTGGGGGCCGCGCCCGGCGCGCCCGGGGAGGGGACGGTCGAGCCGATCCCCGCGCCGGCCGTCGCCTCGGTCGAGGCTCGCCTGCGGCTGGACCGCCGCCTTGTGAAAGCTCTGGATCTGGGCGTCGAAGCCGCCCAGGTCCACGCGCTGGAGCGCCTCGGGCCGGAGGCCTGAGCGGCGCGCGACCGCCTCGGTCCGCTCGGGGAACGGCGAGATCCACACAAGCCTGCCGCCGGGGGCGAGCGCGCGCGCGGCGCCCTCGACGAAGCGGTCGAGCAGGGCGTCGAGATCTCCCGTGCGCTCGACGCGCCTGCCGAGGGGCGGGTTGGTCAGGATCAGCGTGGGGGCGTCGCCCGGGGGCGGCCCGCCGTACGCGTCGCGCTGGAGGAGCTCCGCGTCGCGCGCGCCCGCGGCGTCGAGGTTCTCCCGCGCGATCTCCAGGGCCCGAGGATCGCGATCCGAGCCCACGAGCCGCCGGTACGGCCCGAGCAGGGCGCGCTCGCAGAGCTCCAGGCCCGAGCCGACGAACGGATCCCAGACGACGTCGTCGGCGCGCACCCCGGCGATGCGCGCGAGCGCCGCCGCGATCGTCGGGTGCGACGCCGCGGGCACGTCGCCCCGGCGGTACGCGAACCTCGGGTCGGGCAGGCGCGGCGCGAGCTCGACCCGGACGCGGCCCGCACCCTCGTAGACGACCACGTCCCACGTGCTCTGCGTCGGATCGTTCACGAGCTCCGGGGCCCCTGCCTCGACCGCCGCCGCGGCGCGGAACACCGCTGCCCGGCGCTTGCCGCCGCCCGCCCAGTCGATGCGGTAGCGGATCGCGCCGAGCGTGAAGCGGCGCAGGATCTCGAGCGACTCCCGCGAGAGCAGGCGCTCGGCGACCGCCGCGGCGAGATCGGCGCCCGGATCGAGCTTCCGCAGCGGCAGCGGCAGCGCGATCGACAGCATCGTGCGGGCCCCGAACAGGACGTCGAGGCGGCCGCTCAGCATCACCTCGACGCGCGTGCCGCCGCACGGATCGCTCCGGAGCTCGGGGACGAGCGCCCCGCCGGGAGAGCCCTTGTCGAGCGTCGCGAGCTCCTCGGCGAGGATCGCCTCGAGCCCGCGCCGGCAGCGCACCGCCACGCGGACAGGGAGCTCCGGCGCGCGATCGCCGGCGATCTCCGAGGGCTCGCCGCGCGACAGGGTCCTCCTGGCCAGGAGCTCGGCGCGCGCGCACGCCGGCGACGTCGTCGTCGCCGCCGAGCTCGGCCAGCACGTCGAGCGCGACGCCGCCGCCGACCTTGCCGAGCGCGTCGATCAGCGCGCGGCGGACGTCGGGCGAGCGCTCGCTGCGCGCCGCCTCGGCGAGCGCCTGCTCGACGAGCGGGCGACCGAGATCCGCCGCCTTCGGCTTGCCGAGCGCCACCGCCGCCATCCGGCGCGTTCGGCGATCGTCGTCGCGGAGGCAGGCGAGCAGGTAGTCGCGCGCCCGCTCCGAGACCTCGGGATCGAGCGACGCGGCGGCCATCAGCTTGCCGATGAGCCGGGTGAGCGGCGCGCGCAGCGACGGCGCCGCGCCGGCGGCCCGCTCGAGCGCGGCCGGCAGCGCGGCCGCGCCGGCGCGCCGCAGCGCCCGCTCGGCCAGATCGGCGGGCTCGCCGGCCGTCTCGAGCAGCGAGAGGAGGGCGGTGAAGTGGCGGCGCCCCGGCGTGAAGCCCGGGTCCGAGAGGGCGCGCTGGAGGTCGGGGTCGGGCGTGGCGGGGGAGCTCATCGAGTCTGGGATCTCCACGTTTTCATTGGGGATCCCGGCGGATGCAGCCGGCCGGGATCCAGGGGGTGTCTGCGTCGCTCGCCGCGCGCGCTCGACTTTCGCGACAAGCGCGCCGTTCCGGCAAGCTCTTTCAGCGTGGGACCTCTCGGCGCTCTCGTTTTCGGTCCCCGGGTCGCTAGAGTTCCACCATGCCGGATCTGAGCCAGGTCATCCCGCGGACGGCGTTGCCGCACGACGTGCTGCGCGCGGCGCTCGGCGCGCTCGAGGCGGGGCGGCGGGTGGTGCTCGCCTCGGTGGTGGCGCGGCACGGCTCGGCGCCGTCGACGCCGGGGCAGAAGCTCTGCTTGCTCGAGGATCTCACCGCGATCGGCACGATCGGCGGCGGCGCCGTCGAGCGGGCGGCGCTCGGGATCATGGGGCGCGCGCTCGACGAGCTCGCCAGCACCCCGAAGCTCGAGACCTTCCGGCTGGGCCCGAGCCTCGGGATGTGCTGCGGCGGCTCGGTCGAGGTCCTCATCGAGCCGATGCTGCCCGCGGTGCACGTCCTCGTGATCGGCGCCGGGCACGTGGGCGCGTTCGCGGCGCCGCTCCTCGCGTCGCTGGGCTTCCGGGTCACCCTCTGCGACGCGCGCGCCGCCGCCGCCGATCCCGCCCGCGTGCCGCCGTCGGCGCCGCTCGCCGGCGTGCCGCCTTTGCACGACGGCGCGCCGCAGGGGCCCCTGCCCGCGCTCGCGGAGCAGGTGCGGCTCGTGCTCGCAGATCACGACGACCCCGAGGTGGCGGCGGGCCTGCCGAGGGATCTCGGCGAGGCGGCGGCGCTCGTGATGACGCACGACCACGGGCTCGACCAGGCGGCGATCGAGTGGGCGCTCGCGCGCGGGTTCGGCTACGTCGGCGGGGTCGGGAGCCGGGCGAAGGCGGCGCGCACGCGCGCGCGGCTCGAGTCGAAGGGGGTGTCGGAGAGCGACGTCGCGCGGGTCCGGATGCCGGTCGGCGTCGACATCGGGGCGCGCACTCCGGCCGAGATCAGCGTCGCCCTCGCCGCGGAGCTGGTCGCCTGGCGCTCGGGGCGACAGCGCGCTCGGGGGTCGCCCGCCGCGGCCGCGCTGGCGGGGGAGGAGCAGGCTCGATGAAGACCGTGATCACAATCGTGCTCGCCGCGGGCGCGGGCAAGCGGCTCGGGGGGCCGAAGGCGCTCCTCGCCTGGCCCGCGGGGGCGAAGGGAGGGGTCGAGCGGCCGCTGGCCATCGCGCACGCGGAGGCGCGGCTCGCGGCCGAGAGCGCGCGGGTGCTCGTGGTGGTGCGCACCTCCGTCTTTCACGCGCTCCTGGCCCACGTGCGGCCGGGCATCGACCTTGTCTCGTGGACCGCCCCGGACGACCTCGGCCCAGCGGGCTCGCTGGCCGTCGCCGCGCCGCGCATCGGCGACGCCGATGCCGTCGTCGTGACGCCGGTCGACGTGCCCCCCGCGAGCGCCGCGACGGTGGCGCGGCTGCTCGCCCGGCTCGACGCGGGCGCGCCGTCCGCGGCGCCGCCGCTCGCGGTGCGGCCGCGGCACCTCGGCCGCGGCGGCCACCCGGTGGTGCTGCGCGCCGAGGCGCTGCAGCGCTACCTCGAGCCGGATCCGCCGCCGCTCCGGGAGCACCTGAGGGCGCTCGGCGACAGGTGCGTGGGCGAGGATGTGGAGGATCCGAGGGTGCTGCACGACCTGAACATCCCGGTGGACGTGATCCGCGTGCTCGGGGGGCCGCCGCGCTTCCTCACCTGATGGCGATCGGCGCTCGTCGACGACGTCGCGCAGCGCGCCCGGGTCGACGTCACCCGGGCGACCGGGCTATCGTCAGCGAGGAGGAGCAGAAGAATGGCGACGAGCCCTCCAGCCTCAGCAAGCGCCGTGGGGAGCAGCGTGCCCCGCGCCGACGGCCCCCCCAAGGTCACGGGGGCATCGCGCTACGTCGACGATCTCCCGGCGATGCCGGGCGAGATCTTCGGGCGCACCGTGCGGAGCCCGGTGCCGCGCGGGATCCTCCGAGGGGTGCGGTTCGACCCCGCGTTCGACTGGAGCGACGTCACGGTGGTGCTCGCCGAGGACGTCCCGGTCAACGTGGTCGCGCTGATCCTGGACGATCAGCCGATCCTCGGGACCGGCAAGGTGAACCACGCCTACGAGCCGATCGTCCTGCTCGGCTGCGCGGACCGGCTGAAGCTTTCGCGGGCGCTCCAGGCAGTCACGCTCGACATCGATCCGCTGCCGCCGGTGCTCGACATGCGCGCCGCGCTCGAGGGCGAGGAGATCCTCTGGGGCACCGACAACGTCATCAAGCGGTACCTCATCACGAAGGGGTGCGCGGACGCCGAGCGTGAGCGCAGCGAGGCCGCCATCGACGCGGCGCTCGCGCGCTGCGAGGTGGTCGTCACCGGGACGTACGCCTCGCACCACCAGGAGCAGCTCTACATCGAGCCGCAGGGGGTCATCGCCTGGTGGGACGAGGCAGGCGCGCACGCGACCGGGTCGATCCAGTGCCCGTTCTACGTGCAGAAGGCGTTCCTGAAGGCGTTCGGGCTGCCGGCCGACCGGATACACATCACACAGTCGGTGACCGGGGGCGGCTTCGGGGGCAAGGAGGAGTACCCGTCGATCATCGCGCTCCACGCGGCGCTCCTGGCGAGGAAGAGCGGCCGCCCGGTGCGGATGATCTACGACCGGACGGAGGACATCGAGGCGACGACGAAGCGCCACCCGGCGTCCTGCGAGATCACGAGCGGCTGCGATCGGGACGGGACGCTCCGCGCGCTGAAGATCCGGGTCCTCATGGATGGCGGCGCGTACGCGACGCTGTCGCAGGTGGTCCTGTCGCGCGGCGCCCTCCACGCGTCGGGCGCCTACCGCTGGGACGACGTCTGGATCGAGGCGACCGCCGTCGCGACGAACACGCCGCCGAACGGCGCCTTCCGCGGCTTCGGCGCGCCGCAGACGATCTGGGCGATCGAGCGGCACCTCGACCGCGTCGCGGGGGAGCTCGGCTGCGATCCGCTCGACCTGAAGGCGAAGAACGTGCTGCGCCCCGGCGACTCGACCGCGACGGGGCAGGTGCTCCGCGAGAGCGTCGCGGGCGAGGAGTGCATCGCGAAGGCGATCGCGGCGAGCGGCTACCGGCAGAAGCGCGCGGCCGGCCCGGTCGTGCGCGGGCGCGTGGCGCGCGGGATCGGGCTGTCCGTGTTCATGCACGGCGCGGGCTTCACCGGGTCGGGCGAGCGCTACTACAAGGGCAAGATCGCGGTGGACCTCGCGCCCGGCGGGCGCCTCCGCATCCGCACGGCGTCGACCGACATCGGCCAGGGGACGGAGACGGTGTTCCGGCAGATCGCCGCGGACGCGGCGGGGCTGCCGCTCGATCGGGTCGAGTTCGAGGTGCCGTGCACGACGACGGTGCCCGACTCGGGCCCCACGGTGGCGTCGCGCACCGTCATGGTGGTCGGGTCGATCCTCGAGGCCGCGGCGCGCGAGCTGGCGAGCCGCGTGCGCGAGGAGCAGGAGGCGGCGCGGCAGCCGCGCGCCGCGCAGGAGGGGCAGGCGAGCAGCGCGGCGCCTCCGGCGCTGAGCTTCGAGGAGGCCGCCGACCGCCTGCTCGCCCGCGAGGGGAAGGTGACGTCGCTGAAGCAGTACGAGCCGCCGAGCTACGTGCGCTGGGACGACGAGGCCTACAAGGGAGACGCGTACCCGTGCTTCGGCTGGGCGTGCGACGTGGCCGAGGTCGAGGTGGACCTCGACACCTTCGAGGTGACCGTCGTCGACTTCTGGTCGGCCGCGGACGTGGGCAAGGCGATCCACCCGGTGATGTGCAAGGGGCAGATCGAGGGCGGCAGCCTCCAGGCGATCGGCTGGGCGCTCTCCGAGGAGATCGTCTGGCAGGGCGGCAAGATCAGGAACCCGAGGATGACCAACTACATCATCCCGACGTCGCTCGACGCGCCGCCGTTCCATGTCGTCCTTGTCGAGGCGCCGTTCCCGTTCGGTCCGGGCGGCGGGGCCAAGGGCATCGGCGAGATGCCGATGGATGGCGGCGCGCCCGCGGTGGCCGCGGCGGTCGAGCACGCGACGGGGATCGCCGCGCGCGCGCTGCCGCTCACGCCGGAGCGCCTGTTCGAGGCGGCGCGCGGCGCCGAGGCGCCGCGGACGGCGGCGGGGAGAGGGGAGCGCGCAAGAAGGTATCGCTCGTCGTCAACGGTTCGCCGCGCGAGGTCGATCTGCCGCCGCTCTCGCGGCTGCTCGATGCGCTCCGGGGGCCGCTCGGGCTCACGGGCACGAAGGAGGGGTGCGCGGAGGGCGAGTGCGGCGCGTGCACGGTGCTGATCGACGGCGACCCCGTGAACGCGTGCCTCGTCGCGATCGGGCAGTGCGAGGGGCGGCACGTGACGACGGTCGAGG
>JAICEP010000423.1 GCA_025924095.1 Sorangium sp. | reverse complement strand
TCGGTCGTGGGCGAGCTCCAGGCCGTCGCGCGCCGGGCGCAGGGGGGAAAGCTCCGCGACCGCGCCCGAGCGCTGCATGCCGGCCTGGCGCTCGTCGTGCTCGCCGCCGGCGGCTCACGTCGTCTCGGCCGCCCCAAGCAGCTCGTCGAGCTCGACGGGGCGCCGCTCGTCCGGCGCGTGGCGACGGCGTGCGTCGAGGCGCGATCCGGACCGGTCGGCGTCGTGCTCGGCGCCCACGCCGGCGTTGTCGCGCGCGCGCTCGGCGATCTGGGCGTCGCGCTCATCGCGAACGATGGCTGGGAAGAGGGCATCGCCTCCTCGATCCGCGCCGCGGTCCGATGGGCGGAGGCCTCGAAGGCCGACGCGCTCCTGATCGCGCTCGCGGATCAGCCGTTGATCACGGTCGAGCACCTCACCGCCCTGCGGAATGCGTGGCTCGCGGGCGCGCCGATCGCCGCGTCGCGGTTCAGCGGCGTCGTGGGCGCGCCGGCGGTGTTCGACCGATCTCGCTGGGACGCCCTCTCGCGCCTCGAAGGGGACCAGGGCGCCGGTCGGCTGCTGCGCGCCGAGGACATCGCGGCGATCGACTGGGCGGGCGGGGCGATCGACGTCGATACGGCCGACGACGTGCGCGCGCTCGGCGGCCGCGCGCCGGCGGATCAACCGAGCTGCTGAGCCAGCCTCTGGACGGACGGAGGACTCGTACGCAGCTCCCGGGCTCGTCCGTGGCTCCGCGATGGGGAAGCGCGTGAGCCACGGAGTCCCTTTGTCCTGCCGCTCCCCTTGACTTCGAGCGCGCTCTCACTCTTACCGTGGCGTGCGTCGAAGCGCCGCGGCCCATCCCCGCGGCCTCAAGGAGCCCAACCATGCACACGCGCAAGCTCGGTCCTCTCCAGGTCTCCGCCCTCGGTCTCGGCTGCATGGGCATGAGCGATTTCTACGGTCCACGCGACGAGGCCGAGTCGGTCGCCACGATCCATCGCGCGATCGAGCTCGGCGTCACGCTGCTCGACACCGCGGACATGTACGGCCCCTTCACGAACGAGGAGCTCGTCGGTCGGGCCATCGAGGGCCGGCGCGATCGGGTCGTCCTCGCGACAAAGTGCGGCATCGTCCGCGACTCGAACGACGTCACGGTCCGCGGCATCAACGGCACGCCGGAGTACATCCGCGCGGCCTGCGACGCGAGCCTGCGGCGCCTCCGCGCCGACGTCATCGATCTCTACCAGCTGCACCGCGTCGATCCGAAGACGCCCATCGAGGACAGCGTGGGCGCGATGGCGGACCTCGTGAAGGCGGGCAAGGTGCGCGCGATCGGCCTCTCGGAGGCGGGCTCGGCGACGCTCCGGCGCGCCCACGCGGTGCACCCGCTCGCGTCGGTGCAGACCGAGTATTCGCTCTGGACGCGGGATCCCGAGGACGACGTGCTCGCCACGTGCCGCGAGCTCGGCATCGGCTTTCTCGCCTACAGCCCCCTTGGCCGCGGCTTCCTCACGGGACAGATCAAGCGCTTCGAGGACCTCGCGCCGGACGACTTCCGCCGCTCCTCGCCGCGCTTCCAGGGGGAGAACTTCCAGAAGAACCTCGATCTCGTCGCGAAGGTCGAGGACATCGCGCGGGAGAGGGGCGTGAAGGCGTCGCAGCTCGCGCTCGCGTGGGTGCTCGCGCAGGGGGACTTCATCGTCCCGATCCCCGGCACGAAGCGCCGCAGCTACCTCGAGGAGAACGTCGCCGCGGAGGCGATCGCGCTCACCGAGGCCGATCTGCGGCGCCTCGACGCGGCGGCGCCGAAGGGCGCGGCCGCCGGTCTTCGCTACACGGAGGTCGGCATGCGGCTCGTGAACCAGTGAGCGCCGCGGCCGGAAGGCTGCGCCTCGGCGCGCCGGTCTCCGGCACGGCCGGCGCCCCCTCGATGGCGGAGGTCGCTCCGGCTTCGTGAGCCGAGCGCGGGGGCGCCTGCGGTGAGCGGGCGCCCGGCGGGGCTCGCGGGTGCGGCGATCATGTCTCCTCCGGCACCCCGGGCTGCCGGAGGACGCGCAGGGGGCCTTCGGACGAGACGAGGCCGGCGAGCGCCGGATCCGTCATCACCTCGAAGAGGTCGCGCTCCGCGTCGTCGACCGTGCACCGCCGCCGCACGAGCCGGACGACCTGCGAGTAGTCCACGTGATCCAGGTCGTGCGCGAGCCCGAGCGGCTGCCACAGGGGGTGCCGGCCGTGCCTGTGGGCGGCGCCCGGGTCGAACCAGCCGTAGTTGGCGGCGCGGTCGCGCCTGCCGGCGAGGCGGTTGGTGAGCACCCAGTGCTTGCCCACGTTCTCGATGAGCCCGGTGCGCCCCGCGACCCGCTCCTCGACGCGGCGGTGGTGCTCCAGCATGCGGGAGGTGTTCGCCATCGTGGGATCCGGGGCGCCGAAGCACGGCAGGATCCGCACGGTGGCCTGCTCCCAGACGAGATCGCAGAGGCGCGTCGTCAGCATCGCGCAATCGAGCTGATCCGCCATGCGCTGCGTCGTCCTGGCGGACGCGTTGATCCGGACGGAGTCGTGCGTGTCGCCGATGCGGAGCGCGTCGGCGCTCACGAGGAAGGTCGCGCGGTGCTCGCCGTGCTCGCTGTGCACCGGGAGCCAGGAGAGGGGCGCCAGGTGGCCGGCCTGCACGGCCTTCAGGAGGGCGTCCTCGCGCGCGGCGCAGGCGCGTTCGGGGAGGCGTGCGACAAAATCGGTGCCTCGCGGGACGTCGGTCATGGCTCCCCCCCTGGGCGAGCGCGGGCGTCGCTCAGGCCGCGCGGCGCCGTCCGGCCGGCGTGTCGAGGGCTGGCCGGCTCGCTCGTTGGATTGTGCGGAGCGCCCGAGATCCGCGCAAGGCCGCGCGGCTCCTGCTCCGCTTTGCGCTGCTCGCTCGACCGCCCTAAGCTCCGCCCCATGTCGCTCCCGGCGAGCCGTCCCTCCCTGCGTCCCTCCGGAGCGTTCCGCGCTTCCCGACTCCTCCTCCTCGCCTGCGCCGCCGTGTTTGCCGCGCAGTCCGCGGGCTGCGGCTCCAGCGCGTCCCAGGGGCCCGACGCGGCCGCCGCCCTCGCGTCGATCGACGCGCGCCTGCGCGGCAGCTTCCGGCTCGTCCGGTTCGAGCCCGAGGTCCCGCTCGAGCCGATGCTCGCGTCGATGCTCGAGTTCCAGTACACGCACCTGATCGTCCGCTTCGACGGGAAGCGCATCCTCGCGGATTCGCCCGGCCTCCACGTCGACCGCGCCTACGAGATCCGCGACCCCATGTGGGATCGTTTCAAGTTGATCTCCTACGACGAGGCGGGGATTGCCTACGAGGCGCTGTGCGAGTTCTCGGAACAGGGAGAGCTCATCGTGTACGCGCAGACGCCGCCCTGGAAGGGCGTGGCCATGCTCCGGCGGGCGCAGTAGCCCGACGACACGGCCGAAACGAGAGCGCAGCAGAGCAACGAGCCGCGCGGGGGGCGCCAGGATCGGTTCGAAGCCTCGCGCAGCCAGGAGTCGGGGAGCGAAAGCACGGACCTGCGCGCGGCATGTCGCCCCGAGGCCACGAGGACGAGCTCCGTCGCACGGAGCCGCGCGATGGACAGCTGCGCTACCGGGTCGCGCGGCGGGTCAACGGACCACGCGACCGCCGTCTGGGTCAGTCGATGCTTCAGCACGCGATGTCGGCGCGTGGCACGGGGGGGCTCCACGGTTGCGAAGCTGCTGGCGGCTCGCGGGCCGCCGTGGGAGCTGGGAGAGGGCCATCGAGCCCGGGTCCGTTGTCCTGACTTGGACGGGAGCGCGAACAGGACGTGGACGGCCGGCTTCGAACGGGCTCGCGAGGAGGGAGAAGCGGAGCGGCGGAGGTGCTGGTCTACTGCAGCGCTTCGGAGGTGCTCGTCGCCGTGACCGCTTGATCCAGCCACCGCTCGATCGTTGCCAGGTCGTCGCACGCCTCGATGCGCGCTTCGTTCTCCGGGCTCAGCTCGAGGCGCCGCCGCCTGAGCACACGGCGGAGGACGGCGCGGGCCTCGGTCAAGCGCCCTTCGAGGCGCCCTTCGAGGCGCCCTTCGAGGCGCCCTTCCTCGACCAACCGCGCCTTGATCTGAGGCCTGGCCGAGAGCAGGACATCGAGAATTTCCTGATCCCGAGCCAGGATCTCGGGATCCTCGGTCTTCTCGAACTCCCACAGGAGCTCCCTGCGTACGCTCGTCGACATCGCCAGATACCGTAGCATGCTCAGAAGCCACCGGGGCGATCTTCGCGGCGCTACCCATCGAGCGAACTCGTCGAGCGCCTGACCCGAGCGGGCGACCAGGAATGGCACGAGATCGTCGCGCAGAGGCAGCTCGTTGGCCGCGATCCACAGGAAAAGGTGTCCAAGCGGTTCGACGCGGTAGCAACCCGGGGCGAATCGAACAGGGGTGCGGGTCTGCGCGAGCCACACCGGGAGGTGCGCGGCAACCATCCAGATCGGTTCCTCGCCCATCCAGGACGGCCCCTGCTCCTCCGCGCGCTGTACCTGCCTCGCTTGACGCCGCAGAAGAGCCCTCTCTGCCGCGATCCGGTCCACATGGTCCCCGGCCAGCTTCAGCTCGATGATCACCTCGTCGTGAGCTCGCGCTTCCGACCACGGCGCGGGAAGACGCCCGAGCCGATCTGGACGGTTGATCACGAGGAAGCCATCGCATTGAACTTTCTCGAGCCTGATCTCAGGAGGATCCTGCCACCTGGCCGCTCCGTCGGTGATGCGCTCGGTCTCCTCGGCAAAGGTCCTCTTGGCGAACTGGTCAGGCTGACCCATGGCACCGCGCGATAGCAGGCGCCGGTCGCCGTATCCAGCGTATATTGGCGGAGATCCGGAGCAGCGCATGCGGCGATCCGAGACGCCGTGACGACGACCGAGTCGCACCTCGTCGAACTACGCACCTTCGCAGAGGAAAACGGATCCGGAACACACTTTCGCAACGAGTTGGCGATGAAGCACGTAAGTCGTTGACGTCCCACAGCTCACCCGATGCGCTGGAGATGGCAACCGCGGCTCGAAGCCGCGCTGGCTCCCGCCGGATCAGGTGATCCTGAGCCGGACGCTCCCTGCCTCATCGTCCGCCCGCCGGAGCGGATGCTCGAACATACAGCGTCTGCTTGACCTCGATGTACGCCAGGACGGCGTCGGCGGGCACGCGCTCCCGGAGCGCGAGATCGCCGCCCAGCCCGCGCAGCGTCACCCCCGCCGCGGCTTCAGGTCCAGCCATGCCCGCTGCCCCCACGGGCACGCGAACTCCAGCGGCTTCGTCAGGATCCAGAGCACCGGCAGCGGCGGCGGCGCCGGCGGCGTGGGACCCGCGCCGTCCGTGAAATAGATCACGCCGGAGACCCTCCGCGCCGCCAGGAACTCCGGCGCGAACACCGGCCGCAGATCGGTCCCGCCGCGGCCGCCCACGTCGTTGAGCCGGCCGTCGAAGGCGTACACGCGCCCGATCTCCGTGTCGCACTCGGCCACGGTGATGCGCGCCACCGCGCTCATCGCCTGCAGCTGCCGGGCGACCTCCTCCAGCTCGTCGCGCCGCATGCTCATCGACGTGTCGATCGCCACGAGCACCGACGGCTTCGCGATCGCCCGGGGCGCGTACGTCCTGCCAGGCACCTCGCCGATGCGGCCCGGGAAGCGCCGGTTCGGCCGCGCGTACGTGTGCACCGGCGCGCGCTCCCTCGCCACGAACATCCGCAGCGCGGTCTTCCAGTCGAGCGGGGTCGCACGCGGGCCGAGCACGTCCGTGAGCTCCTCGATGAGCCGGCCGGGCGTCTTGCCCGCGAGCGTCAGGCCAGGCAGGTCCGCCGGGTCGCCGTCGCCCGCGAGCGCGCCCGCCTCCTCGGCGGCGCGCAGCAGCAGCTGCCGCGTCTGCTCCACCGCGCCCGGCTCCCGCGACGGGCGGCGCAGCACGCGGTGGTCGTCGACGGCCTCGCCGCCCCGCTGCGGGAGCTTGCCCTCGCGCGCCGCGCTCACGAGCAGCTCGTAGCGCTCCAGCGTGCTCTGGCCGCCGCGCAGGCCGAGCGCGGCGTAGGGCTGCCAGCGGATCGGGTCGGGCAGCGGCTCCTCGATGTACTCGTTGGCCGACATCTCCAGCGCGAGATCCATGAGCTCCGGCTCGTCCGCGCCCGCGAACTTGGGGTGGCAGAGGTGCCCGAGCGCCACGTGGTGCACCTCGTGCAGGAGCACGCCGCGCAGGAACACGGGCTCGCTCATGAACGACTCCACGTTGACGTGGAGGAAGAAGCGGCCCTCGAACAGCGAGACGGCCATGCGCTTGACCGAGGGGTCCGCGACCGGCGCGAGCCGCGCGAGGATCGCCGCATAGCAGGGATACCGCTCCAGGAACCCCGGATCGCGCACGAAGGCGTCGAGCCACGCCGTGAGCTCGTCCTCGGGCACCTCGCGGTGCGCTGTGCTCTCGAGCGCGGGGTTCGCGCTCTCGAGCGCGGGATCGGCGTTCCCCGGCGCCGGTTTCGCGTTTCCGGGCGCGGGATCGGCGTTCCCCGGCGCCGGTTTCGCGTTTCCGGGCGCGGGACTGGCGTTCCCCCGCGCCGGCTTCTCGGTCTCCTTGTCCCGCCTCATTGCGGCCGGATGGGCGTGACGCCGTGCTTCTTCAGCGCCCCCGCGAGCCGGAGGGCCCAGCGCTCCGGCAGCTGCGCGAGCAGCTGGCCCAGGCACGCCCGCGCGACGTTGCTCCGCCGCACCTCGACGAGCTTCGCCTGCTGGGCGAGGTGCGCCGACAGCGCGGTCACGACGAGCCCCACGCGGTGCTGCCGCAGCGGATCGGCGCGCCACCCCAGCACCTTCTGCTCGGCGGCGCTGCCCGCGTAGTTCTGGAGCAGCTCCTCGGGGCGAATGTCGATGAGCTGCGTCGCCGTCGCGTTGCCGCCGAGCGCGTCCTGGAGGCGCTCGCGGTGGTCGCCGGGCAGGTCGGCGAGCAGCGCCTCGAGCGCCGAGAGCGAAAGCTTCCGCTGCGCCGCGAGCACGCCGACCTCCGGCCCCTCGAGCAGCGGCGCGAGCCGCGTCGTCACCTCGTCGAACCGGTCGGTCTCCCCGCGCTCGCGCGCGGCGCGCAGCACCTTGCCCGCGGGCGAGGTCGGCCCGTAGTCGGCGAGCAGCGCGCGCAGGTCGAACGGCAGCCGCGTCGACCAGGA
>JAICEP010000422.1 GCA_025924095.1 Sorangium sp. | reverse complement strand
TACTCGACCGGCGTCCGCTGCTGCCAGGACGGGCCGGCGCCGGCGGCGACCGAGAGGGAGTCGCCGCCGGCGGCGCCCGCGGCGCCCGCCGGCGCAGCGCCGCGGCCGCGCGGGCATCTGCCGGAGCAAGCCGGTCACGGCGAACGCGGCGGAGATCACCAGGAGCACGTGGATCCAGTTGTTCGCGGGCCGCACACCGAGCACGGCGAGCAGCCAGATCATCAGCGACGCTAGGGCCACGCCCCAGAGCACCATATCGGTCCAGTGTTTCATTCGGCCCCTTTCGAGAGGGTTCGTCCAGGGATGAAGCGAATCGCGTGCCACGCCGTCGCGGGTGCGCGCTTCCACGTGCTACGTTGGGCGGCGATGAGCGCGTCCTCCTCCACCATGGAAAGCGATCTGGAAAACCCGACGGAAGAGCACCGGATGCTGCGGCAAATGGTGCGGGATTTCGCCCGTGAGGTCGTCGAGCCGCAGGCCGACGAGCACGACCGGAGCGCGACCCTCAACATCCCCCTGATGCAGCGGCTGGGCGAGCTCGGCCTGCTCGGCGTGACCGTGCCCTCGGAGCACGGGGGCGCGGGCATGGACGCGGTCGCCGCCGTGATCGTCCACCACGAGCTCGCAAAGAGCGACCCCGGGTTCACGCTCGCGTACCTCGCCCACGCGATGCTGTTCGTGAACAACCTCTTCCACGCCGGCAACGACGAGCAGCGCGCGCGGTACCTGCCGAAGGTGCTCTCCGGCGAGTGGATCGGCGCGATGGGCATGACCGAGCCCACGAGCGGGACAGACGTGCTCGGTATGAAGACGTTCGCCCGGCGCGACGGGGATCGGTTCATCCTGAAAGGGCGCAAGGCGCTCATCACGAACGCCCCCGAAGCCCGGATCTTCCTGGTCTATGCGACCATCGAGGGCAGGGTCACGACCTTCGTGGTGGAGCGCGAGTTCCCCGGGTTCTCGACGGACGAGAAGACGCCGAAGATGGGAATGCGCGCCAGCACGATGAGCGAGCTCATCTTCGATGACTGCGTGGTGCCCGCCCGGAACGTCCTGGGCCAGGAGGGGGGCGGGATCCGCAACATGATGAGGAACCTGGAGCTGGAGCGCCTCACCCTGGCCGCCATGAGCCTCGGAATCGCGGATCGCTGCATGGACATCATGATCCAGTACGCAGGAGAGCGGAGGAGCTTTGGCAAGCCCATCGCCGAGCACGGGCAGATCCAGCGCTACATCGCGGAGAGCTACGCCAAGACCGAGGCGGCGCGCGCCCTCATCTACACGGTGGCCCGCGGCGTCAGCCCCGACCGGAGAAACCGCCTCGGGACGGACGCGGCGAAGCTCTTCGCGGCGCCGGTGGGCAAGGAGGTGGCCGACAACGCCATGCAGGTGCTCGGCGGCTGGGGCTACTGCACCGAGTACAAGGTGGAGCGGTTCTTCCGCGACGCGAAGCTGCTCGAGATCGGCGGCGGTACGCTCGAGTCCCATCAAAAGAACATCACGCGAGAGCTGATCGGCCGCATGGGCTGACGCTGCCCGGCCGCACGGCCCCGCTCGCCACGGCCCGGCGCGCGTGTGTCGGCGGCGGATCCTCCGGTGAAGGGCGACGTCGCCAGGGGATCCGCGGCGTGTCATGGGGAGTCGCTCCCGGGCGGCAGGGGGCGCGGTGAGGTCCTGTCACGCCCCGGTCGCGAAAAGGCAGCGCTGGATTTGCGGTCCGGCCATCGAGGCGCCACGCGCCTCGGTCAGCATCGCCATCCATGGATTGGGGAGCTCTGGCGACGGTCGCGCCGACGGCGCTGTCATCCACCCTCTACGCGACGCTTCAGGCCTCCTTCCTCTGGAGGATCAGCCGGCGTCGGCTCGAAGCGCCGCGCGGCGCGCCGCGGCCGCTCGCGGCGACCCCGGTCGTCAGCGTCCTCAAGCCTGTCGCCGGCGTCGATGACGAGCTCGCCGGCAACCTCGAATCCTTCGCTCACCTCGATTACCCCTGTTACGAGCTCGTCTTCGGCGTCGCCTCCCGTGAAGACCCGGCGGTGCCGGTGATCCAGGCCTTCATCGCGGCGCACCCCGAGGTGAGGGCGCGGCTCTGCCTGACGGATCCGAGCGAGGCGTTGAACCCGAAGGTGGCGCAGCTCCTCGAGCTCGCGCGCCGGGCCGAGGGCAGCGTCCTCGTCATCTCGGACGCGAACGTGCGTGTCCGCCCGGACTACCTCCATGCGCTGCTGTCGAGCTTGATGCGGCCCGGCGTGGGGCTCGTCTCGAGCCTGGTCGTGGGCACGGGGGAGCGCACGCTCGGCGCGGTGGTCGAGAACGCGCAGCTCGGGGCGTTCATCGCGCCCGGCGTCGTCGCCGCCGCCGAGCTCGCGGGGCGGTCGATCAGCGTGGGCAAGTCGATGGCGATGCGGCGGATCGATCTCGAGCGGGTGGGCGGGTTCGAGAGCGTGGCCAGCGTGCTGGCGGAGGACGACGTGCTCGGGCAGCGCTTCAGCGCGCGCGGGTTCGTGGTCGACCTCTGCCTGGATCCGGTCGAGAACCGCAATACGAGCGGCTCGCTCATGCGCACGCTGGATCGGCACACCCGCTGGGCGAAGATGCGGCGCGCGCTCGTTCCGCGCTGCTTCGCGGTGGAGCCGTTCAACTCGCCGCTGCTCATCGCCTGGCTGACATTGCTGCTCAGCCCGACGCGCTTCGCCCTGGAAATCTGGCTGTTCGCCTGGGCGCTGCAGAGCCTGGGGAGTTTCCTGGCCCTGAGGGCGCTGCGGCCGGCGCGCTTCAACCTGACGCTTGTGGCGGCGGAGCCGCTGCGGACGCTGTGCTGGTTCTTCTGCTGGCTGAACGCCTGCTCGAGCCGGCGGGTCGCCTGGCGAGGCAACGCGTTCTACCTCGGGGCCGGGTCGACGCTGGTGGCCGCGGAGGAGCCCGTCTCCGTACGATCGCCGGCCAGATAGAGGATCGCGGGCGAGAGGCGCAAGGGAACAGAGATAGAATTATATTCTTCTCCCCCCTTGCGCCCCTTGCGCCCCTCTTCCCATGAGTCGATTTTAGCGGAATTTCAATGCGATCGGCGTTCTAGAGATGAACGGAGAGGACGCCGAGCGCCGCGCCGGCCAGGATGAGCCAGAGCGAGCTCACGCGGTAACGGACGAGGAGGAGCGCCGCGACGAGGGCCAGGGCGCCGGTGAGCCAGTCGACCACCGCCGCGCGGGCGAGGCGGTAGGAGACGACCGCCATCAGCGCGAGCGACGCCGCGTTCACGCCGTCAAGGAAGGCCGAGGCCACGGCCGAACGGCGGAGGCGGGGGATCAGCGGGCCGCTCAGCGCGACGAAGAAGAACGCCGGAAGGAAGATGCCCACCGTGGCGACCAAAGCGCCCGGGACGCGGCCAAGGAGATATCCGATGAACGTCGCCGTCGTGAAGACGGGACCGGGCGTCACCTGGCCGACCGCCACCGCGTCGAGCAGCTGCGCCTCGGTCATCCACCCGTATCGCTCGACGAGGTCCGCGCGGAGGAACGCGAGGAGCACGTAGCCGCTCCCGAAGAGGACCGAGCCCACCTTGAGAAAGAACAGGAACAGCGGCAGGAGCCCGAACGGGACGGCCGCGGCCGCGGCCGTCGCGGCGCCCCCGACGAGCGGGACCGCAAAGGCCGCCACGCCGGGAGACGGGCCCGCAGGACGCCCGGCCGCGAGCCGGTGCGCCACCGCGAGCGCGCCGGCGCCGGCCAGGACCGCGAGCTCGTGGACGCCGAGCAGGTTCGCGCCCGCGCAGAGCGCCGCGAGGCCCATCGAGCGCTTCGAGCGCAAGCCGGCGCGGCCGAGACCCCAGAGCGCCTGGACGACCACCGCGATGATCACCGGCTTCACCCCGTAGAGGAGCGCCGACATCTCCGGCACAGCGCCGAACCGGACATAACCCCACGCGAACCCGAGCGTGATGAGCGCCGCCGGGACAATGAAGCACGCGCCGGCCACGAGCAGCCCCGCCCAGCCGGCACGGCGGTGCCCGATGTGGATCGCGAGCTCGGTCGAGCTGGGTCCCGGGATCAGGTTCGTCACACCGTAGAGATCGAGGAAGTCCTCGCGCGTCATCCAGCCGCGCCGGCGGACCACCTCGTCCTCCATCATCGCGACATGGGCCGCGGGGCCGCCGAAGGCCGTGGCGCCCAGCCGGAAGAAGAGCCGCGCGAGCTCCCAGAGCGCCGCGCCGCGGGTCTCCCCGGGCGCCCGGCCCCCCCCGCTGACCGAGCCTTCGACCATGACCGTGATGTACCAGAAGCGGGCCCCGAACGGCCTCGAGAGAGCCGCCAGGGCGACCGCTCGGCGGCTCCGGGCGCGTGCCGGCGAGCGCCGGCCGCTCGTCACTGGATGGGGGGCTCCGGGATCTCCGGCGGAACGAGGAAGAAGACCTTGCGGGTGCTCAGCGTGGTCACGCCGTCACCGGTGACGACGATGTTCGCCGTGAACACCTGCGGCTTCGTCGTCGGGGGCACCGAGACGTTGATCTTCGGGATCACGTCGAAGCAGACCGTCGGCCCCGGGAACACGTTGGCGTAGGTGTCCGCGACGCGGTCGAGGTTCCTGTCCACGACCCTGAGGTCGGAGGTGCAGGGCTCCGGAGCCATGTTGTTCGCGATGATCCTGTCGATGAACGCGCTCACGGCGTCGACCGAGTCGGTCTCGTCGTCCTGCTCCGCCGCCGAGATGTCGAGCGTGATGTAGGTCGTGAGCACCTTGATCGCCTGCACGACAGCCAGGCTCAGGCCGGCGCCGCTGCTGGCGACCTGGAACACGAGCGGGCACTTGCCGTGGGCGGCCGCCACGCCCCTCCCGTCCGCGCCGGTGCAGCACTGGTCGACCGCGCACCCCGCCGGGCGGTTGCCCTCAGGCCCCCACGCCGTCGGCGGAACCACCGAGCCCGTCGCCAGCGCGCCGGCCGTGAACTCGGCCGTCGCCTCGCTCTCGTCGGAGGTCGTCACCATGCCGATGAGGCGGCCGCCCAGGCCGGTCACCGCGTTCAGCGCCTGCGTGTAGTCCGGTGACGAGAGCGTCGAGTAGTTGTACTCCACCATCCTCCCGTTGTGGCTCGGCGCGTCGGAGATCATCACCACGATGGGCAGCGAACCGGCGCGGAAGCCCACACCGCCGAGGATTCCGACCGACTCGCCTGCCGGGATCGCGCTCGGCGGCGCGGTCATCGGATTGAACGCAGGCACGCTGGAGCCTCCCGCGTTCGTGCCCACCCCGGTGGCGATCTGATAGAGAGCCTCCCAGCCGCTCTCCGGAATATCGCCGCCACCCGCGGCCGAGAGGGAGTTCACCGCGGACTGCACCGATTCCCGCCCTTCCGGCGTGAGGACGCTCATCACCCGGTGCTGCAGATAGAACGGCCGATCGGTGAACTCCCCGTACGGACGGCTCGGAAAGTCCCTGTAGTGAGTCACCCCGAGGCCGATGCTCGGGATCTCCTCGGCGAGCTGCTCGATGATCTCCTGGAGCCTCTCCCTCAAGCTCGCGATCACATCGTCCATCGAGTCGGTGGTATCCATCGCGAACACCACGTCGGCCTGCGAGATGTTGGTCGAGAAGTCGAGCGTGTCCTGCGCCGGATCCGGATCGGCCCGATAGGGCACGACGAACACGAAGTCCCCGTTGGCCTGCGGGTTATCCATGTCGTCGTTCGGGTTCGTGCCGGCGGAATGCTCGATGAGGTCGCTCACGCCGTCCTCGTCCGTGTCCTCGCTCGCGATGCTGGACTCGCCCGGGTCGAGCACGCCGTCGCAGTTGACGTCCTCGAGCTGGTCGAGGAGGCCGTCGTTGTCGCTGTCCAGATCGAAGAAATCGCCCCCGCCGTCGTTGTCGCTGTCGATGGGCGGATGTTCGCGCTCGCCCTCGCCCCGCTCGACCGAATCGGGCCGGCAGTCATCGTCCGAGTCGAGATCCCGGAACGCCGGGATCCCATCGCGGTCGGCGTCGAGATGTCGCTCGAACCGATCCAGGATGCCGTCCTTATCGGAGTCGGTGTCGCGGAAGTCAGGCCACCTGTCGCCGTCGGTATTCACCGGGTCGAGCGGGTCCGCTCCCAGCTCGTCCTTGTCGAAGAGGCTGTCACCGTCATCGTCGAGGTCCGCGTAATCGGCCCTGCCGTCGCCGTCGAGGTCGTCCTCGCCGTCCTCTCCGTCGGGGCGACCGTTGTTGTCGGAGTCCTCGTCGCGAAAATCGGGCACGCCGTCGCTGTCGCTGTCAGGCAGCCCGGTTTGCCCCAGGCGGAGGGCGCCCTCGACCTCATCGGACACGCCGTCGTCGTCCGAGTCGGTGTCCTCGAAATCCGGCACGCCGTCGTCGTCCGTGTCGACCGCCTCGTCGCGCCCCTCCTGCGCGTCGCTGAGGCCATCGTCATCCGTGTCCTCGTTCGTCAGCTCCGGGTCGACCGCCGGCGGCGGCGTTTTGTCGTCCGGCGCGGCGTCGCAGCCGACAGGCACCGAGAGCAAGAGGCAGTAGAGCAGAGGGCGAAGACTGCGACACATAGGAACTCCTGCGCGAGCGTGGGATGCGAAATCCTAGACGCTTCGCACAATCCGGATCAACCGGCATTCCCCCGCGAGCGCGAGCCTCCACCGTCATCAGCAGCACGCCGACGTGTGGCGCAGAGATCGCCGCGGACCGGCGGCACGTGCGAGCCGCGCAACAGAGACCGCCATGTCGCCTCATGCGTTGACGGCGGAACGCCGCGCTCCGCCGCGGGCGCGGCCTCTGCTTCAGAGAGGCTTCAGGCGAGGTGCCATGACGGTTATCGATTCCGTCGGCGCGCTCTCACGATAAGGGCAATGACGGCATTTCGAGTTACAGCAGTATCCCCGCTTCAGGTGATACGCCTCGGTGAACACCACCCGGCCTCCCTCGAGGTAATAGTCTTCGCCTTCGATGGCCCTGAGAGGTTTCGGCCCGCGCATCTGCCCTCGATCAAGCTACTCCGAAACGCGCGCCGGCGCCATCCGGCCGCGGGGCGCGCCGGCGCCACGACGGCCGCGCGCCGCCAGTGCTACGCCTGCGCCGCCCGCCGCTGCTCCGGCGGGTCCGCCCGCGATGCCCGATCGATCCTGCTCGAAGCTCCTCCGCGCCCTGCTCCCGCTCCTCGCCGCCACCGGCTGCGACGGCTGCCCGAGCTCCAAGCCCTACACGCCCTACACGCTCGGCTCGGCGGCGCCCTCCGGCTCCCC
>JAICEP010000421.1 GCA_025924095.1 Sorangium sp. | reverse complement strand
CGAGGCGCCGTGATCACCCAGCGCGGCCTCCGCGCGGAAGATCGGCCGCTCATCGCCGCGCTGCTCGAGTCGGTCCCGGCGTTCACCGACGACGAGCGCGCGGTGGCGCTGGAGCTCGTCGACGTGGCGCTGGCCCAGCCCTCGTCGGACGGTTACCGGTTCGTGCTGAGCTTCCACGGCGCGCCGCGCGACGGCGGGGCGCCGCGGCTGGCGGGGTACCTCTGCTATGGCCGCACGCCGATGACGCAGTCCACGTACGACCTGTACTGGATCGCGACCTCGCCGGATTTCGCGCGGTCGGGCGTGGCGCGCGGGCTCGTCTCGACCCTGGAGAGCGAGATCGCGCGCGAGGGCGGCGGCCTCGTGCGGGTCGAGACGGGCAGCCGGGAGGGGCACGGCGCGGCGGTGCGCTTCTACGACGCGGTGCAGTTCACGCGAGCGGCGGTCATCGCCGACTTCTACGCGCCGGGCGACGATCTCATCGTCTACACGAAGCGGGTCGCCCCGGTGCGCGCCACGGCTGCGCCCCCGGCCATCGAGGGGGCGCGCGCCGCCTCGCCCGGCGCGCGCGGCGAGGCGCCCGCGCCGGGCGAGCCTGCGCTCTACGATGCGGCCTTCAGCTACCGCGACTACGCCGCGGAGCGCGACTTCCTGCTCGCGTGCGCGCGCCGCTTCGGTGCCCGCCCGGTGCAGCGCGTGCTCTCGTGGGCCTGCGGGCCTGCGCGGCACCTGGAGGCGTTCGCGGAGCTCGGCGTCGGCTGCGCCGGCGCGGACGGCTCCGCGGCGATGATCGCCTATGCCGAGCGCGCCGCGTGCGCCCGCGGCGCCGGGGCGGGCATCCGCTTCTGCCGTGCGGAGCTCGACGAGCGCCCCGACGTCGCGCCGGTCGATCTCTCGTTCGTGCCGCTGTCGGCGATCCACCAGCTGGCCACGCCGGCGGCGCTCGAGCGCCACCTCCGCCTCGCGGCCTCGCTCCTCTTGCCGGGCGGCGTCCACGTCATCGAGGCGACCCACCCGGTCGATCTCACGCCGTCCGGCGTGAACCGGACCGAGTGGACCGAGCTGCGCGGCGAACAGTCGATCGACGCGCGGTTCCGCATCCACATCGAGAAGGCGACGCCCGATCGCGTGGTGCCCGTGAGCCTCGAGGTCGTGTGCTCGGCCCGGCGCAACGGCGGTGCGCCGCGGGAGCTCTCGTCGTTCCGGCAGGTGGCGACCTGGCACATCCCGGACCTCGCCGGCTGGCGGCGCGTCGCGGAGCGGGTGCCGGAGCTCTCCCTTGTCGCGACGCTCGGCGACTTCAACGTCGACGTGCCGTTCGAGCGCGCCGCGGCGTGGCGGCTGATCCTGGTGCTGCAGCGCCTCTGAGCGCGCGCGGGCGCTCGGAGGCGCGCCGTTCAGCGCCGCGCGGGCGCCCGGTCCGCGTCGCGCGGCGCGCCGGTCAGTTCAGGTCCCAGAAGTACTTGCCCCCGCTCGGCGGCGGCTCGTCTGCGCCTCCGTCGGGGCCTCCGCCGTCTTCGGAGCGGGTCAACTGGAGCACTTCTTCGAGCGAGCTCGCCTCGTCGCGCCAGTACGCCTCCGTGCCGAAGTGCGGGAAAGTCCTAGGGAAAATGGGGTCGTGCCACCGCCGCGCGATCCAGGCGGCGTAGTGGATCATGCGGAGGCCCCGGAGCGGCTCGATCAGCCCGAGGGTGGAGCGGTCGAAGCGGCGGAGCTCCTCGTAGCCCTCGATGAAGAGCTCGCGCTGCTGGCGAGCGGTCGCGTCGCGGCCGGGGAGGACGAGCCAGAGGTCCTGCACGGCGGGGCCGACGACCATGTCGTCGAAGTCGAGCACGCGGAGCGCGCCGTCGCGGAGGAGCAGGTTGCCCGGGTGCAGATCGCCGTGGATGCGGTGCACGTCGACGCCGCGCAGGCGCTCCTCGGCCGCGTCGGCGACGGCGCGCGCGGCCGCGAGGTACCGGGGTGCGACGGTGGCGGGGAGGACCTTGCGCTCGGCGAGCCAGCCGAGGTCCTCGCGCGCGTATGTGTCGGCGGAGAGCCGGACGCGGTGCTCGGCGGTCCTCTGCGCGCCCACGTTGTGGATGCGGGCGGCGAGCCTGCCGAGGCGCACGAACAGCTCGTCTCCGAGCTCGTCGGGGGCGCGGCCGCCCATGCGCTCGAAGAGGCAGTACTCGATGTGGTCGATCTGGTGGAGCGTCTCGCCGTCGGGGAAGAGGCGCGTCGGGCACACGGGGATCTCGGCGTCCGCGAGCTCCGCGAGGAACCGGTGCTCTTCCAGGATCTGCTCGCGCGTCCAGCGCCCTGGTCGGTAGAACTTCGCGATGATGCGGGTGCGGTCCTCGAGCTCGACCTCGTAGACGCGGTTCTCGAACGAGTTCAGCGGATAGCAGACGCGGTTGCAGAGGACGCCTGCGGCCTCGACGGCCTCGATCACCTTGTGCGGGGTCAGCGAGAGGAAGAGGTCGGTCGGGGTGGTGGAGCTCATGGTCGGGGAGTTGAGGTGGGGGAAGAACGAGGTTGGGGGGGGGAAGACCGAGATCGAGGTGGAGGGGCTGATCTGGAGGAGGAGTTGAGCACCACCCGGCGGTGGTGGTGGCCGGATTCGAACATGACGGCGGGACGGCGGGAACAAAAGATCAATGATCTTCCTGCCTTCCCGCCTTCATGGGATTCACTCCGGGGCAAATCCGAGCGCCCCGGCGGCGTCGAGCGAGCGGGCGCGCGGGCGCCGTGTCCGGCGGGGTCGTGATACGCTAGCCTGAGGACCTCATGATGGAAGAGACGCAGCTTTCCTTTCCTCACCTCGAGATCAGCAAGCTCGAGGCGATGGTCGAGATCATGTTCCTCGCCGCGTACGCTGACGGATCCATCAACGAGGCTGAGCGCGCCGAGCTCACGGCGCACGCGGCGGCGATGAGCGCGGGCCGCCTCGGGGCGGATGTCGTCGAGTCGCTCATCGCGATCATCGAGCGCTCGGTGCGCGAGGAGGGCAGGCCCGATCGCTTCTCGGCCCTCCGCGCGCGCCTGCCCGACGTGCGGATGCGCGAGGCCGCGATCGAGCTGGCGGTCCGGCTGATCGCCGCCGACGGCGTGATCCACGAGAGCGAGCACGCGCTGCTCGTCGAAGCAGCCACGGCGCTCGAGGTGCCGATCGCGTTCAAGGGGCGCGTCGTATCAGGCGCGCCCCGCTGAGCCGTACGAGGCGCGCGGGAGGCGCGATGGGCGGCGATGGGTGCGAGGATCGCGCGCCGCTCGGCCTCGTGCCGCTCGGGACAGGCAACGACCTGGCCCGCACGCTCGCGATCCCGTGGAGGGGCAGGGGGCTGACACCCGACGCCGATGTGCTCGCCGCCCCCAGGCGTCGTGCGCAGGGAATGCGTTGCGCTACAACCGTTGCGCCGGCGGATCGGTCGCGCGCTGTCCCGGGCCGCTGAAGCCGGCGACGCGCCGCGGGTCTGAGGCGAACTGACGGCGAAGGGCGCTGGATGTGAGGCCTCGGCCCCGCACCGCGGCGCCGAGCGGGCGCGAATGAGGCGCAGTTGCGGCGTTTTCTGTCGGCCTGTTCCTTGCAGTCCCCGTGGGCAAGGCAAGATCATGGACACCCGACGAACTGACAGCTCCACGACGCCACATGGCGCATCGATGGAACCCGCGTCGAATCGATCCCGTCCCCCGAGCGGGGGCAGAGTTTCTTCTCCGCGCGCGTACCGCTCGCCGCGATCTCCGCGCTGGCCTTCGGCGCACCGCCCTCCGTTCGAGCCTGTCGATCTCTGGACGCCGGGCAGGCTGACGCGGCCGTCCGGCTCGGCATGGCGCCCTGGCGGGGATGTCGTGCCGCTGGACCCGGCGAGCGACGCCCCGGCCTCCCCGGCGAGCGTGTCGCCCGTCACGCTGCGGGCCGGGCTTGCCGGCATGTCGCCCGCTGCCGCCCTGTCGGTTCCGGCGGCCGATGCGCCGGCCGCGCTGCGGCGCTACGCCCCAGGCGACGTCCTGGCGGGGCGCTATCGCCTCACGGCGATGCTCGGGGAGGGCAGCATGGGCGCCGTGTGGAAGGCTCGGAATCTCGCCCTGAACCTCGATGTCGCGCTGAAGCTCATCCGTCGTGACTGCGCGGTGCCGGAGGCTGCCTCGCGGCTGCTCAAGGAGGCCCAGGCGACGGCGCAGGTGTCCCACCGCGCTGCGGTGCGGGTGTTCGATCTCAGCTTCACGGCGGAGGGGGAGCCGTTCGTGGTGATGGAGCTCCTCCAGGGCCGGTCGCTGGCCCAGGTGCTGGCCGAGTCGGGCGCGATGGCGCCCATCTCCGGGGTCCAGCTGCTCCTGCCGGTGATCGGGGCGCTCAGCGCCGCGCACGACGCCGGGGTCGTGCACCGGGACGTGAAGCCGGCGAACATCGTGCTCGTGCGCGACGGCCGCCGGATCGTCCCCAAGCTGATCGACTTCGGCATCGCCTTCACGGCGACCCGCGCGCTCGACGACGGGCCGAGGGAGGCGCTGGTCGGGAGCCCCGCCTACATGGCGCCCGAGCAGGTTCGCGGCGGGCGGGAGTCGGACGCGCGCTCTGACGTGTGGAGCGTGTGCGTTGTGCTCTACGAGCTCGTGAGCGGCCGGCGCCCGTTCGGCGGGCCGGCGAGCCTCTCCATCGTGCACGACGTGCTGCGCCTCGATCCGCAGCGCCCGGAGGTGCTCGAGCCGCACCCGCGGCTCTGGGAGATCCTCGAGCGGGGGCTGGCCAAGGCGCCCGACGGGCGCTTTCCCACGATGGCGGCGCTGGGGCGCGCGCTGGCGCAGTGGGCGATCGCGAGCGGGGTCGCCCACGATGTGACGGGGGCGTCGCTCGTCGACTACTGGCTGCCTTCCTCGTAGTCCAGCGCTGCGGCGCCGACGGTGCTCCAAGGGCGCCGAGGAGAAGAGCTCCTCGGCGCCTTGATTTTTACCCGGCTCAGTACTGCACGTCGCAGCCCTTCGAATCGGCGAAGGCCTTTATTGTCTCGAGCTCGGTCGTTGTCGCGTCGCCGTAGGCCCAGCCGATCGCGCCGGCGTATCCCTGGCTGTACCAGCTCTCGAGGAGTACTGACAAGGTGGCGGTGGCCAGGCCGGCGATGGGGAAATCGGCCATGACAACCGGCTTGTCGGTGATGCCGTAGTCCGCGGGTGACTGGTTGTAAGGCCAGTAGCGGTTGACCCGGTCGTTCATGTGAAATGTGTAGAAATCGAGGTCGGTGGTCGTCCAGGCGCGCGCCCACTTCATCGAGGCCGAGCCGATCGTGATGAGCGCTTTGCTCTCCGCGCGCAGTACCCCGATCGTGTCGCGGAGGAAGGTCTCCATCTGCTCGTGCGCGATCGGCTCCACCTGGGGGTCCGGGTCGTAGTCGGGGTCGCCGTACGGGCTCGATCCGGTCATGGCCAGCTCGGGCTCGTTGATCACGTCCCAGGCGACCATCCGGTGGCGGTAAGGGCTCTGCTCGACCGCCTGGGCGAGCGGCTTGACGACGTTCTCCAGGAGCGCCACGCGCCTCTCGGCGTCCGTCACGAGGGGGGCCAGGCCGACGGTCTTCACGTCGGCGTCGACCCGGGTCGCGTGGAAGTTGTCGAAGGAGAAGAGACAGAACATGAGGTGGACATCCGCCTGCTCGGCGAGCTCGAGCGCCTTCTCGACGTCGCTCCGCGTCGTCCCGCCGAGGCCGATGGGGTTGTCGTCCGCGTCGAACACGACGCTCTCGCCCCGGAGCTCCGGCAGCATCCACCACCGCACGACGCTGGCCCCGTGAGCGCGGATGCCAGCGAGGTTCTTCGCGTGCGTCTCCGCCTCGGCCGCGACGCCGCGCTTGTCCCACGCGGCAATGCCGCCGAAGTCGCCGGCGAAGTTGTGCCACGCATAGTTCATTCCGAACATGAAGCGGGTCTCGCAGCCGATCTTGATTCCACCCTTCTCCGCAGGGCACTCGTCGACACACTCCATGACGTCGCCCTGGCCGCCCTGTCCGCCGCCCTGTCCGCCAAGGCCGCCCTCGGCGGAGACGCTCCCCCCGCCGCCGTCCTTGCCCGCCGCCACGCCGTCAGGCGATTGGGCACCAGAGCAGGCGGCGAGGACCAGCCCGGCTGCTGCGATGAGAGCGCGGTGACCGAGTGGACAAGGGGGGGTGCGCATAAGGATAACGGAGCGATGGTACGCGCGCCGGTCCACGAGCGCCATCCGATTCACTGCCAAGCTGGCCGAGAGCCACCTTTCGTGACGCCGCGTGAACGGCGGGCAATGCCCCCGCGCAACAGAGGTTGTCTTCCCCACCCACGCGCGGAGCGCGTCGCCTGTGGGGTGGAGTGGGAGCACGCTCCGCCGGGCGCGCGGGCGGGGCCCTCGTCGCGGGAGGGGGCGAGCGGGCCGCGTGGGCGGGCGCCGCGATGCGAGCAGGCCGGGCGGCGGCGGGGCGCGGCGCCGGCCGGGTCCCCCTTGAAACCTGCTTCCCCGGCCGGCTATTGGAGGGGCTCGGGCGCCGCTCAGGCCCCGAACGCCCCGCTTGCGGGAGGAGAACCACCGATCATGAAAGCGCGCGCAGCCGTCGCCCACAAGGCCGGCGAGAAGCTCACGGTCGAGGACGTCCAGGTGGAGGGCCCTCGCGAAGGCGAGGTGCTCATCGAGATCAAGGCCACCGGCGTCTGTCACACCGACGCTTACACCCTCTCGGGCAAGGATCCGGAAGGCCTCTTCCCCGCGATCCTCGGCCACGAGGGCGCCGGCATCGTCGTCGACGTCGGCCCGTCCGTGAGGAGCCTCAAGAAAGGCGATCACGTGATCCCCCTCTACACGCCCGAGTGCCGCCAGTGCTCTTATTGCACCAGCGGAAAAACCAACCTCTGCCAGGCCATCCGCGCGACCCAGGGCCGAGGGCTCATGCCGGACGGAACGAGCCGCTTCTCGATCGGCAACGAGCGGATTCACCATTACATGGGCACGTCGACCTTCTCGAGCTTCACCGTCCTGCCCGAGATCGCCGTCGCCAAGATCCGCGAGGACGCGCCGTTCGACAAGGTCTGTTACATCGGCTGCGGCGTGACGACGGGCATCGGCGCCGTCATCAACACCGCGCAGGTGCGGCCCGGCGACAACGTGGTGGTCTTTGGCCTCGGCGGCATCGGGCTGAACGTGATCCAGGGCGCCCGGATGGCCGGCGCCGACATCATCGTCGGCGTCGACATCAACCCGAAGCGCCGCGAGCTGGCCGAGAGGTTCGGCATGACGCACTTCGT
>JAICEP010000420.1 GCA_025924095.1 Sorangium sp. | reverse complement strand
GCGCCCCTCGCGACGACCCTCGCCGCCATGTTCGGGTGCGCGCCGCTGCTGCTCATGAACAGCGAGACGTTCCCGGTGCTCGGCGTGGCGGCGAACGTGGTCGCCGCGCCGATCGGCGAGCTGGCGGCGCTCCCGTTCTGCCTCGCGCACGCGGTGCTCTGGTGGGCGCCGCCGGTCGAGCGCGGGTGCGCGCTCGTCGGGTCGGGCGCGCTGCTCGCGGTGCGCGCCGTCGCCCGCGCCTCGGCGGAGACCGGCGCGGTGCTGCGCCTGCCCGAGCCGTCGCCCGCCCAGCTGGCCGCGCTCGCCGCCGCGATCGCGCTCGCGTGGGCCGCGGAGCGGCGCGGCCGCCGGCTCGCCGCGCTCGCGGCCGGCGCCGCCGCGTGGCTGCTGCTCGAGGTCGTCGCCGTGCGCGCCGGCGCGCCGCGCGGCGTGCTGCGCGTCAACGTCCTCGACGTGGGGCAAGGCGACGCCATCCTGATCGACCTGCCCGAGGGCGGCGCGATGCTCGTCGACGCGGGCGGCTTCGTGGGCAGCCCGGTCGATCCGGGCGCGCGCGTCATCCGGCCGCTCTTGCGGTCGCGCCGCCGCGCGCGCCTCGACGCGGTCGTGCTCTCGCACCCGCACCCGGATCACTTCGGGGGCCTGCCCGCCGTGGTCGAGGGCGTGGAGGTCGGCGAGCTCTGGGACACCGGCCAGGGCGAGGCCGAGGGCGCGGGCCCCGTGTACGGAAGGCTGCTCTCGGACCTGCGCCGGCGCGGCGTGCCCATCGTGGGGCCCGCCTCGCTGTGCGGCAGGCCGCGGGGGCTCTCGGGGGCGACGATCGAGGTGCTCGCGCCGTGCCCCGAGCTCCACCCCGACCGCGGCGCCAACGACAACTCGCTCGTCTTGCGCATCAGCTACGGGGCTCGTTCCGCGCTGCTCGTGGGCGACGCGGAGCACGAGGCCGAGGACGCGCTCGTGGCGCACCACGGCGCCGCGCTGCGCGCCGACCTGCTCAAGGTGGGGCACCACGGCAGCCGGACCTCGACCGGCGCGGCGCTCCTCGCGGCGGTCGACCCCTCGGTCGCCGCCGTGTCCTGCGGCGTCCGCAACCGCTTCGGGCACCCGAGCCCCGAGGTGCTCTCCCGCCTGTCGGCCCGCGGCGTGGCGATCGCGCGCATGGACCGCGGCGGCGCCCTGGTCTGGGAGACCGACGGCGAGCGCGTCCTCTGGTCCCGCCCGGGCCAGCCGCCGAGCCCGGCGCCGGACCGGGCGTCCTTGCGCCTGAACGTCCCCTGAGGGACGCTCCGTCGATGTCTCGTAGCGCGATGACGACCACGATCCGCCGCCGGCTCGCGAGCGAGATCGGTCGTATCGACAAGCAGGCGCCCTTCCGCGTCGCGCTGTCTTACCCGTCCCCGTACCGGGCTGGCATGAGCTCGCTCGGCTTTCTCCAGATCTACAAGATGATCCAGGCCGAGCCCGGGATGGCGTGCGAGCGCGCCTTCCTGCCGGACGACGAGGGCCCGGGCGCCTCCGGCGTGGAGAGCGCTCCGGTCACGTACGAGGGGCTCCGCCCGCTCTCCGACTTTCCGGTCATCGCGCTCTCGGTGGCCTACGAGCTCGAGCTCGCGGGGGTCGTCCGCCTGCTCGAGCTCGCGGGGCTGCCGGCGCTCCGGGAGGAGCGCGACGGCCGCCACCCGTTCGTCCTGGCGGGCGGTCCGCTCACGTTCTCGAACCCGCTGCCGCTCGCGGTGTTCGCCGACGCGATCCTCATGGGCGAGGCCGACACCCTGGCGGTGGACGTGCTCCGCCTGCTGCGGGAGGCCCCCTCGCGCGAGGCGGCGCTCGACGAGCTGGCGCGCGTCCCCCACGTCTTCGTCCCCGCGCGCCACGGCGCCGAGATGCCCCCGGTCGCCCAGTGCGACAACGCGCTCCTGCCCGCCTGGTCGCCGATCCGCGCCGAGGAGACCGAGCTCTCGAACATGTTCCTCATCGAGGCGGAGCGGGGCTGCTCGCGCGGGTGCACCTACTGCGTGATGCGCCGCTCGACCAACGGCGGCATGCGCATCGTCCCGAAGGAGCGCCTCCTCGAGCTCATCCCCGAGGACGCGCGGCGCGTCGGCCTCGTCGGCGCCGCGGTCAGCGATCACCCGAAGATCGTCGAGGTGGTCCGGTCGCTGGCCGAGCGGGGCTGCGAGGTCGGCCTGAGCAGCCTCCGGCCGGACCGGCTGACCGACGAGTTCGTCGGCGCGCTGCGGCTCGCGGGCTACAAGACGCTCACGACGGCGATGGACGGCACGAGCGAGCGCGTCCGCGAGACCCTCGAGCGGCGCGCGCGGCCCAAGCACCTCCAGCGTGCGGCCGAGCTCGCGCGGCAGCACGGGATGAACCGGCTCAAGCTGTACCTCATGGTCGGCGTCCCCGGCGAGACCGACGACGACGTCGACGAGTGCGTCGCGTTCGTCGCGGAGCTCTCCCGGATCGTGCCGGTCGCGCTCGGGATCGCGCCCTTCTGCCCGAAGCGCAACACGCCGCTCCACGGCGCGCCCTTCGCGGGGATCGGCGTCGTGAACAAGCGGCTCGACCGGCTCCGCCGCGGGCTGCGCGGCCGCGCCGACGTGCGGGCCACGAGCGCGCGCTGGGCGTGGGTCGAGGCGGTGCTCGCCGCCGGCGGCGAGGCCGAGGGGCGCGCGCTGATGCACGCGGTGCACGCGGGCGGCTCGTTCCGCGACTACGAGCGCGCGTTCGAGGAGATCCAGCGGGTGGAGCCGCCGCGCCGCCAGAGCCTGCCGCTCCTCGCGGCGGGGTGAGCGGGGCGGGCCGCCGCCCCGGAGGAGCCGATGAAGAGGCTGACGCTGTTCACGCGCGAGCGCTGCCACCTCTGCGAGGACGCCCACGCCGCGCTCGAGCGCGTGCGCGCCCGCCTCCCGTTCGAGCTCGCCGTCGTCGACCTGGACCGCGAGGCCGGCGCGGAGAAGCGAGCGCTGTACGACTGGGAGGTCCCCGTGATCGAGCTGGAGGGGCGAAAGATCATGAAATACCGCGTCGACGAGCAGCGGCTCGAGCGGCTGCTCTCCAGCCCGGGGTGACATTCTGTCGCGCCGGGACGGTTCGGCCCGCTTTCACCCCGCGTCGCGCTAGGCTATGGCCACCCCCGTGAAGTGGACGACAATCGCGCAGATCCTCTTCATCCTCGTCGCTGCCGTCGCCGTGTACGGCTTCGTGCACGCGGCGCAGAATGACCAGCGCAGCACCGGCTGCAAGGCCATGTGCGCGCTGCGCCCCGCGTACGCCGGCCGCGACCGGCTCGCGCCGGACTTCGAGCTGCCGGACATGAACGGCAAGCCCGTCCGGCTGTCGTCCTTCCGGGGCAAGACGGTCTTCCTGAACTTCTGGACCAAGACCTGCGGCCCGTGCCTCGAGGAGATGCCGGCGCTCGCGGAGCTCGGCCGGATCGCCCGGTCGCGCAACGACATCGTCCTCCTCACGGTCTCGACCGACGAGGGGCCGGACGACGTGCGGGACGCGCTCAAGGTGGCCCTGAACGGGGATCCGCCGTTCCCGGTCCTCTTCGACCCCGAGTCCAAGGTCGTGCTGGACAAGTACGGCACGCAGCTCTTCCCGGAGACGTGGATCATCGATCCGAACGGGATCATCCGGGCCCGCTTCGACGGGGCGCGGGACTGGTCGAACAGCCTGGCCATCGACGTGGGCGAGATGGTCTCGCGCTGGGGCGGGTGCCCGGTCGAGATCTTCAAGGGGCAGCCGCGCGGCGGCTTCGCGGGCCTCTGCACCGACGATTCCTGAGCGGGCTCCGGCGGCGGGGCAATCCGGCAGGGAGCGCAGGGAGCGCGGGACGCGCAGGGAGCGCGCGCGGGACGCGCACCGGGAGCGCGGGGCACGCTCGCCGCTTGGCGCTTTCCCGAAAGATCGTTATGTGAGTCACCCATCATGACCGCCCGCAGGCCGACGTCGCCGACCGCGCATCCGCCGCAGCCGCCCGCAGCGAGCGAAGGGGGCGACGGCCCAGCCTCGGACGAGCGGGTCACGGCCGCGCGAAAGGCGCTGCTCGAGGGGGTCGGCGCTGAGATCGCGGCCTCGTTCCCCGGCATCACCCGGCTCGGAGGGCAGGTCGTCGCGGCCCTCTACCTGGCGGACGTGCCGCGCTCGATGGATGAGCTCAGCCAGGAGCTCGGCCGCTCCAAGAGCAACATCTTCGCGAACCTGCGCGGCCTCGAGGCGGCCGGGATCATCGAGCGCCGGCGGGAGTCGGGCGCGCGGCACGACTCGTTCGCGCTGCGCGGCAAGTACCCCGACGTGATCGTCGGCGCCTACCTCGGCCGCCTGCGCCGCGTGGTGCAGGACAAGCGCGCCCTCGCGCGGCGCGCGCTCGCGCTGCTCGGCGACGCACAGGGCCCGGAGGCCGACGCGATGCGCGCGCGGCTCGACGACCTGTCGCGCAAGTACGACCTGTTCGCCGAGCTGATGGAGCAGCTCCTGCCGTCGATCGACGGCCCCGTCGATCTCGAGCGGCTGATCGCGCAGGTGCCCGAGGCGGTGGTCCGCTCGCTCAACGCGGCCGCCCGGGTCGCCTGGGCCGCAGGCGACGCGATCAGCCGGCTGAGCAGCCGCGCCACCCGCAAGCGCTGAGCGCCGCTCGGGCCGCACGGGGTGCGGGCTCGAGGCGTCAGTCGCGCGGCGGGCAGTCCCTCATCTCGATGAGGATGCCGGTCGACGTCTCGATCCGGTGCATCAGGCTCACCTCCCGGGTCACCGGCGACGGCGTGATCGGGTTGGGCGCGGCGCCCACGATCATCGGTCGATCGGGGTCTCCGTCCACGAAGACCATCAGCACCTCGATCCCGGGTTTGAGCGGGAAATGGACGCCGTAGTTCGGCCCGGCGTGCGGCTGGATCATTCGCACGAGCCGCGAGGGGAACGCGCGGGACGCGGGATCCCCCGCGTCGAAATGGAAGCGCACCCGGTAGCGCCCCTGCTCGTCGATCGGCGACGTCCGCCCGATCTCTCCGTTCGGGAGCGGCTCGACGAGCGCCGTCACCACCCCGTGGATCTTCGGCCGCGGCGTCGCCCGCGGGGGGCGATAGGCCTGCTCGGCGCGCACGAGCCGCGCGCGATTGACATACTCCTGCTCGCGCCCGGCCCCGCCCTCGATGGCTACCGGCTGCACCGCGCGGTGCTCCACCTCGACGACAAGGAACCGCTGCCCGTCGAGCCGGGGGTGGCCCTCGAGCGCGAAGACGGCCCCCGGGATCAGCCGGAGCTCGTCGCTCCGGCACTCGAAATAGCGGCCCGATGAGGCGCGCTCCTCGGCGCGGATCTGCGCCAGCAGCTGGCCCTCCTCCGGCGTCTTGTGATGGGCGCCGACCTCGACCACCCCGCCCCCGAGGCCCGCCGCCGACTCGTGCGCTGCCGTGAGATCGAGCCTGGGAGTCCGGTAGTTGTACTCCTGCATGACGTACGTCGCGGGGAAGGCCCTGGCCTGCTCCTTGAGCTCGAACACGTCGCGCCGCTCGCCCCGCGTCCGGAACACCACCGCGTCGCCGCCCGGCAGCGGCTGGAAGCCCGTCTGTGCGTCGGTGAAGACCATCACGTCGCGCCCCGACTCGTGCTCGAAGAAGAAGGAGATCCCGAGGTGCTCGGCGAGCCGCGAGATGAAGGCCAGATCCGTCTCCTTGTACTGGACGATCATCTCCCGGTCGGGGTGAGCGCGGTAGAGGCGCATCATCACGTCGTCGGGCCCGAGCCCCACCATCGCGAGCTTCTGCTGGATGAGCGCCGGCACGCTGATGTCGAGGAAGACCTGCTGGAGCTCCACGAGCGTCGCGCGGAACGCCCGCGGCACGAGCCGGAGCCGGTAGGAGCGGAAGGCGGTCTCGGTCTCGTGCCCGTCCTCGATCGCGGCGATCATCCCGTACACGGTCCGTTCGTCCGCGCCCTGGACCTCGAACACGAGCGACGCTGTCGCCCCGAGCACCTGCTCGATCGGGAGCTCGGCGTCGTCGCTGCACACGACGTCGATGTCGAACGAGAAGAGCTGGCCGACGGCCTCGGTGCCGCGCACCTCGCGCACCCGGACATGGCTGCAATCGAAATCCGGGGAATCGAGCCGCAGGACGGGGCTTTGCCGCGCCCGGTCCCGGAGCGCGGCCTTCGCGTCCTGCAGCGGTTCGATCGGCCGGAGGCGCGCCTCGCGGAGCGCTGATTCCGTCGTATCCGGCGCCGAGAACGGCAGGTGATCCGGCGTCGGCAGGCCGCCGGAGGGGGGCGGGAGATCCATCGAGCCCGAGACGCTCGCCTTCGGCGACGGCGAGCTCTCGCCCGGCCCCGCGAGGCGGGCCCTCGGCGGCGATGGCGAGAGCTCGCCCGGCCCCGCGCCGCTCGCGCGCGCCGGGGCCGCGGCGATGCCCTCGTCGCTCGCAGGCGGCGCCGCAGCGGCTTCCTCCACCGCCGGCCCGGGCGCCTCCTCCGCTCTCGCCGCGCACGCCGCGGGCGCGATCGGCTCCGTGCACGGCGGCCCTGCGCCGGGCGCCTCGCGAATGCGGGCGGCGGCCGACTCTGGGCCCATCTGCAGGGCGCTCGGCGCGCGGTGCGCTGTCGCGGCCATCGGTTCGCCGCACGGCCGGTCGGCGCTCGGCTCGCTGCACGTCAGGGTTTGGATCGGCTCCCCGTTCATCCTTAGCGCCTCCTCCGCGGCTCGCCTGTTACCGTACCCGATGCGGAGGCACGCATGGGTACGCACGAGGGTGACGGTATCCGCGGGAAGTACCTCCTCATCGAGGTTCCGAACTTCAACACGCCGGGGCCGAGGCCGCGGCGATGGGCTCCTATCTGCGCCTCGGCGCGGTCAAGGCCCCGGGCCTCGCCGGAAGCCCGGGCGCGCCGGAGGCGAGCCGGCGTCGATCACCGTCGGCGCCACCGAGGAGGTCACGCTTGGCGGCCTTGTCGAGCTGACGATCGTGGCCCTGCTCGAGGTCTCGCTCACCGCGGCGGTGTCGATCGACATGGGCCCCAAGGCCGAGCTCAACCTGACCAACCGGCAGGAGCTCTCCATGTTCTGCACCAACGTGAAGAACCTCTGCTCCAGCGTCTCGTCGGCTGAATCGGTGAGCACCGCGCGTTCCGGCTCAGTCCTTGCGGAAGCGCCTGTACAGGCTGCCGACGAGATCGGGCCGCTCCTGCTTCCGCACGGGCGCCGCGACGGGGGCAGGCGCAGGCGCCGCGACGGGCGCAGGCGCCGCGACAGGCG
>JAICEP010000419.1 GCA_025924095.1 Sorangium sp. | reverse complement strand
TGCTCTCGCCCCTCGTGCTCGTGCAGGCGCAGGCCGTGCCGTACGTCGGCGAGCACGCCTTCCTGCAGGCGGGCGACGTCGCCGAGGGGCAGGGGTTCCGCGTGCGGCGCGCCCGGGTCGGCTTCGCGGGGACGCTCGCCGGGTACGTGCCGTTCGCTGTCGCGGGCGAGCTCGCCGCGGGCGAAGGCGCCGCTCCGCGGCTCTCCGAGGCGTGGATCGGCTACGCCCACTTCCCGTTCGCGCACCTCTATTTCGGCGCGCACGACGTGCCGTTCAGCCGCTCGGCGATGACGGGCGCCGGCGAGGGCGCGCTCATCGAGCGGCCCTTCGCCGTGCGCGCCATGGCGCCCTTCCGCCAGGTCGGCCTCCACGTCGAGGGGCACTTCCGGGACAGGACGTTCAGCTACTTCGCCGGCATGTTCAACGGCTTCCAGCGCTCGGATCAGTTCTTCACCGGCTACCTCGAGAACGCCGGCAGCTTCGGCAACCGCTTCGACCACATCGCCTACGTCGCGCGGCTCGCCACCGAGCCGCTCGGCCCCCTCCCGCGCTCGACGCAGGACCTCGCCGTCTCGCGCCCCCGCCTCGGCGCGGGCGCGAGCTACTTCTTCAGCGACGGCGGGACGCGCGACATCCACGGCATCGGCGCCGACGTCCTGGTCCACGCCGCGGGCGCGCACGCGCTCGCCGAGCTCCTCTGGAACCAGAGCGACCCCGAGCGCGCCCCGACGCAGCCGCTCGGCCAGCTCGGCCCGATCACGTCGCTCGGCCTCGTCGGCGAGGTGGGCTACTTCGTGAGGCGCATCAAGCTCGGCGTGAGCGCGCGGTTCGAGTGGCTCGATCCCAACCTCGATCTCTCCGACGAGACCGACAGCTGGGCCCTCACCGCCGGCGCGAGCTACCACTTCATCGACAACGTGCTCAAGGCGCAGGCCGACTTCACCCACCGGCAGGAGATCCACGGCGTCGCGCTCGACAACGACGCCGTGGCGCTGCAGCTCCAGCTCAACCTCTAGCGGCCCACCATGCGAACCCGCCGCTCCGCCCCCGCCTTGCTCGCGCCGCTCGGCGCCGTCGGCCTCGTTGGCCTGGCCGGCCTGGCCGGCTGCGACGAGCCGAACCTGCTGCGCGCCAAGCCGATCGAGAACCGGTTCGAGCTGGTCGGCGGCCCTGTGGCGATGGCCGATGTCGGCGATTTCCTTCTGGAAAACGACCAGATCCGGGTCGCGATCCTCGGGCCGCGCCACTCGCCGGGGCCGGGCGTCTACGGCGGCTCGCTCGTCGACGCCGACCTGCGCCGCCCCGACCCGCGCTTCGCGAGCGCGTCGGGGCGCGATCGCTTCGCCGAGGCGTTCCCTGTCGCCAACCTGCTCGTGCCGGATCCGGGCGCCACCGAGGTCTTCGTGGCGCGCGACGGCTCCGACGGGCAGGAGGCGATCCTCCGGGTCGAGGGCGACGGCGGGTTCCTCTTCCACGCGCTCGGCGTGCTGAGGACCCAGGAGGACATCCTCGGCCTCCTGTTCGACGGCCTCAAGCCGGACCTGCGCTTCCGCACCGACTACATCCTTCGCCCGGGCGAGCGGTTCGTCACGATCCGCACGACGCTCCTCCTGCCGGACAGGGCGGTGGGGTGCCCGAGCGTCGGCTCCTGCGCGCTCGAGTGCGAGCACGGCCTCGCGGCGGGCGACGACGGCTGCCCCGCGTGCGCGTGCGGCGAGCCGCTCTCGCTCGACAACTACACGGGGCCCTCGGACATCTTCCGGGGCATCCTCGGCGACGATCGCACCAAGGGCCCCGAGCGGAAGGGCGGCATCGTCGCCGGCGATTTCGTCTTCTTCGGCAACCAGAACGACATCTTCGGCCCCGGCATCGGGTTCGACGAGGAGAAGGCGGTGTTCGACGCCCTCTTCTCCGGCCGCGACACGTTCCAGCGGCCGCTCAGCTTCGACTTCGTGGCCGCGGCGGGCGGCGACGTCAGCTACGGCTACTTCACGAAGGCGAGCCCGGGCGACCCGCCCTCCACGGTCAACGTCCCGGTCTTCACGAGCGCGGCCACCGCCTTCCTGAGCGCCGGCAAGAGCTGCCTCGCCGCGGGCGACGACGACGAGGCGTGCGACAGCAAGCGGTCGTTCACCTACGAGCGCTATTTCGCCGTGGGCGAGGGCGACATCGCGAGCGTCGCCGAGGTGGTCCACGGCGCCCGCGGCACGGAGACCGGCGCGCTCGAGGGCGTGGTCCGGTGGCGGTCGACCGGCGAGCCCGTGCCGAACGCGCGCGTCCACGTCTTCCGCGACCCCGATCCGGGCGCGCGCTTCGCGAGCGTCGACGAGCTTGTCGAGGCGAACCTCGCGCGCTCGGGCGACGTGGGGCTCCTCCTCACCATCGACGCCGACCTCGGGCTCGATCCGGTGGAGGACGGCGATTTCCACGCGCGGCTCGTGCCCGGCGGCTACCTGCTCGTCGCGGAGAGCCCGGGGGGCACGGCGCTGTCCGCGCCCATCCGCGTCGCGCTCGGCGCCGGGGCCGCGGTCTCGGTCGCGGCGGACCTGCCGAGCCCTGCGCGCCTCGCGTACCGGGTCGTCGACGAGGGCGGCCGGCTCGCCCCCGCCAAGCTGACGTTCGTCGCGCTCGACGCCGCGGGGCAGCCGCGCGAGGGCGACGGCCTGCGGCGGGTCTACCTCGGCCACGGCCGCCTCGGCAGCGGCGTCCGGCAGATCGAGCGCTCGGCGACGGGCGACGGCTCGGTCGAGCTCGAGCCTGGCCGCTACCGTGTCCTCGTCACGCGCGGGCCCGAGTTCGGCCGGTTCGAGGTCCCGGACCTCGAGGTGCGCGCCGGGGAGATGCGCCGGATCGAGGCGGTCGTGCCGCGCGAGGTCGACACGACGGGCTGGATGTCGATCGACATGCACCTGCACCAGCGCCCGAGCTTCGACAGCGGCATGCCGCTCGAGGAGCGGGTGACCTCGGCGGTCGTCGAGGGGCTGGAGATCGCGGTGGCGACCGATCACGACGTGCACACCGATCTCGAGCCTGCGGTGAAGCAGCTGGGGCTCGAGCCGTTCCTGAAGACGGCGATCGGCGCCGAGGTCTCGACGCTCGAGCTCGGGCATTTCATCGGTTTCCCGCTCGGTTACGACGAGCTCTCGGTGCCGGATCACGGCGTCTTCGACTGGGTCTGCCGCGCGGGCGGGGACGTGATGGACGGCATCCGCGGCACGGCGGCGGACGGGGAGGACGCGCTCATGATCGTCGCTCACCCGCGCGACGGGTTCATCGGGTACATCGACCAGCTCGGCGTCGACCCGTTCACGCTGGACCGGACGATCCCCACGCTCGAGGCGAGCAACCCGCTGTTCCAGGCGGGCAGCTGCGATTTCGACGCGATGGAGGTCTTCAACGCGAAGCGGTTCGATCTGCTCCGGACCCCCACGGTGCAGGAGGTGGTCGATTTCAACCGCTGCCTGTCCCGGATCGACGCTGCGGAGGACGAGGCGTCGCTCGGCGCGGCGTGCAGCGAGCTCCCTTCCGGCCTGCCGGCGTGCCGGCCTGGCGAGCGGTACGCGGTGTGCCAGCAGCGCGCCCGCTCGGCGCTCGCCTGGGCGGTCACGAAGCGGATCCTGACGAGGACGCCCGAGGAGCAGGAGGCGATCTGGGGGTTCGACAGGACCGCGGCCGAGGGCGAGGCGCTCTGTCTTGTCGGCGAGGGGGGAGCGGTCCCGGAGGCGGACGCGGATCGGCCGTGCACCTTCCATGCGGGCCAGGTCGACGACCTGTTCCGCTACCTCGATCACGGCTTCTCCCCGACGCAGATCGCGAGCAGCGACAGCCACGGCGCCTCGCCGGAGCCGGGCTTCCCGCGCACCTACTTCCGCTCGCCGACCGACCAGCCTGCGGCGATCGAGCTCGGCGAGGTCACCGGGTCGCTGCGCGCGGGCAGCGCGTTCGCGACGTACGGTCCGTTCGTGCGCGCGGGCGTCGGCGGCGTGACGTTCGGCGGCGTGGCGCCGGTGCAGGGCGACACGGTGCCGCTCGATCTTCGGATCGAGACGGCGAGCTGGTTCGGCGTGGATCGCGTCGAGGTGTACGTGAGCGGCCGGCTGGTCCGGGTGCTCGAGCCGGACGCGGGCCCCTCGGCGATCGTGGACGTCGACGGGCGGATCGAGCTGCCGGCGCCGCCGTCGGACGGCTGGGTCGTGGTGGTGGCGATGGGGCTGCGCGACGAGAACCTCCTCACGCCGGTCGCGTTGCCTGTGTCGTTCGGCGAGCTGCAGCTGCCGCGGGTCGCGAGCCTTGCGTTCACGCAGGTCGAGGCGCTCACCCGGTTCTTCACGGCCTCTCCGCCGGTCCCCGACTGGTACCCGGTGGCGCCCTATGCGGTGACGAACCCCATCTTCCTGGACCGCGACGGCAACGGCGTCTACGACGCCCCGCGCGGCCCGCCTCCGTTCTGCGCGAAGCCGTGCGACCCGGCGGTGATCGACCCGTCGCAGTGCCCGCAAGGGCAGGAGTGCCTGCAGGACGAGGCGGTGTGCGGGATCTTCGTGCTGGGGCGCTGCGAGGACAACCAGGCGTCGCAGTAGCGCCCGGCGGGTGGGCGCGCGGCCGCGCCGACCTCCGGAGCGGCGGCGATGGATGGCGGAGCGCGCCGCGGGTTCAATGGGCCGCTCCGGCGCGGGACGGCGCGAGCGCGTGGGCGACGGCGCTCTGCAGCGTCGAGTGGGCGACGATGCCGCGAAGGTCGATCCCTCCCTGCACGAGCGCGCGGGCGACCTCCGGCTGCATGCCGGTCAAGATCGCGCGCGCGCCGAGCAGCCGCAGCGCCGACGCGGTGCGGATCAGCGTGTCGGCGACCCCGGCGTCGACGTGCTTCAGGCCCGTGATGTCGATGATCACGACCGACGGGTTGTGGCGCTGGACGCCGACGAGGGTCGCCTCCAGCACCTGCGCGGCGCGCACCGCGTCCATCGTCCCGATGAGCGGCATGACCAGGACACGATCGGTGATCGGGATGATGGGCGTCGCCATCTCCGAGAGGCGCAGGCGCTGCACCTCGATGATCTCCTCCTGGAGAGCCGCCCGGCCTTGCTCGGCGCGCTCGCGTTCGCCAAGCTCCTCGAGCAGCCGTTCATTGGTCCGGTTCAGCTCTTCTGCCTTCTGCGACAGGCGTTCGTTGACCGAGCAGAGCTCTTCGGTGCGTCGCTGCACCTCGCTCTCGAGCCGGTCGTTCATGGCGCGATGCCCCTCGGAGACCTCCTGCAGGCGACCGTAGAGCAGCGCGTTCTCGAGCGCCGCTGCGACCTGCGCGCCCAGGAGGCGGAGCAGCTCGGCCTGCTCCGCGGTGAAGGCGCCGCTGGCGAGCGCGTTCTCGACGTACAGCACGCCCGTGAGCCGGTTCTGGTGGATGAGCGGAAGGCCCATCACCGACTTCGGCCGGCGCGCGGAGAGGTAAGGATCCGCCGCGAAGCGAGGGCTCGCCGCGGCGTCGTCCAGGATGACGAGCTCTCGCGTGCGAGCCACGTAGTGGACGATGCTGACCGGCAGATCCGAGGACTCCTCGAGCGGACGCCGGAGCTCCACCTCGATCGATTCAGGGTCGATCGTGATGGCCGCCTCGATGACCAGCCCTCCCTCGCGCGCGAGCACCAGGAAGCCGCGCTGGCCGCCGGCGCTCGAAAGAACGGCGCGCATCACGCGCTCGAGCGCCCTCCCGAGCACGAGCTCGCTGGAGATCGCGTGCGTCGCCTGCAGCACCGCCGCGACATCGACGAGCTTGTTGAGGAGCGGGTGGCTCACCGACACGGTGCTCGATCGAGAGAGGGTCTGATCGCGCTCCGCTGCGGGCGCTCGATCGACGGGAAGCGCGTCGAGCCCGTGCTGCCGGATCAGCGCCGCGGCCTTTCGTTCAGCCCCCCACTGCCGGTAGGCGTGCATCGCCGCGTTCAGGTAGAGCGTGGCGATGCGCCGCCGGCCCTTGCGAGCGTAGTACAGCCCGGCCAGCTCCGACGCGAGCGCTTCGTACTGTATGAACTCGCTCTGACGGGCGGCGTCGATGGCGTCGTCGTAGAGCTCCATCGCCTCCCCGTCGCGGCCGGAGGTGCGCGCCATCTCGCCGAGGACCAGGAGGTGTTTCGCGCGGAAGTTGTCAGGGCACTGGCTCGCCCAGAGCTCGAGCTTCTTGAGCGACGCGGAGAGCGCCTCGGCGTGCCGCTGTCGCTCGCCCTCGTCGTGCTCGCCGAGCGCGATCAGCGTGAGCGCGAAATAGAAGTGGTATGTCGCCTCGATAGGCATCGCCATGACGGCCCCGAGGACGGGACGCGCCGCCTCCGCCGCAGCGAGCGCCGCCTCGGGGCGGCCGTGGGAATAGAGCAGGATGAGCCGGATGATATGATAGAAGGCGATGCCGCACCCGAAGCTCGCCCGGGTGAGCGCGGCCAGGCACTCCTCCTCGGCGAAGCCCTCCTCGTTCAGCGAGGCGTCGGCCTCCGTGAGCCCCTTCAGGCTGCGCAGAAACTGCTGCTCCAGCCGGATGGTCTCGAGGACGGCGTGATTGCCTGTCTTGCGCGCGAACGACGCGAAGCGCTCGGCGACGCGGTGGACCTCCGCCAGCGGATCGCCCTTCTCGTAGACCTGCCAGACGGTCTCGAAGGCGAGGTAGCTCGCGTACACCAGGTCGCCGGCCTCGAGGCACGCGAGGAACGCCCTCTCCAGGATGGGCAGGTCGTCCCGGATAGGATGGACCCAGAAGTTGATGTGATCGCCGTGGAGGTGCAGCAGCGTCCCCCGCAGCGCGATGTCCCCGAGCTTCTCGTTCAGCCGGATCGACATCTCCGAGAAGCGGAATCCAGAGGGGATATCGCCGAACGCCGAGACCAGCATGAGCCCGTACACGCTGTAGGCGAAGCAGGACGCCTCGGTGTTGCCGTGCCGCAGCGACAGGTTCAGCATCTTCAGCGCGATGAGCGGGAACACGCTTGGCCGCCCGATGTACGCGCAGGGCGCGCAGTCGGCGAGCAGGTGGATGACCGCGCGGATGTGCTCATCGGCGAGCAGCGGCGCGTGCAGGACGTCCTCGATGCTCCTGCCCGCCATGCTCTCGGGGATCTGCGCGATCTCGGCGGAGACCGCGGCGCCGATCTCCTCGCTCGTCTCAGGGATCTCGACGTCGAACAGGCGCAGCGCCTCCTGTCCCACAGCGACGCCCTCGTCGTAGCGGCCCGCGACCTGATAGAGCTTCATCCGCAGGCTCTGGACCCGCGCCCGATC
>JAICEP010000418.1 GCA_025924095.1 Sorangium sp. | reverse complement strand
CGCGGCCGCGGGCGACGTGCGGCCGGGGTTTTTGGACGACCAGGCGTACCTCGGGAACGCGGCCCTCGATCTGTACGAAGCCACCTCCGATCCGCGCTACGTCGGCGTCGCGCGCGCGATCGCCGACGCGATGATCGCGCACCACTGGGACGACGCGGCGCGCGGGTTCTTCTTCACGCCCGACGACGGCGACGCGCTGATCGCGCGCACGCAGGACATCTACGATCAGGCCGCGCCGTCGGCCGTCTCGATGGCGGCGCTCCTCTGCCTGCGCCTCGCCGAGATCGCCGATGAGCGCTACCTACCGCCGGTGGAGCGGCAGCTCGAGGCCCTCGCGCCGGCCGCCCTCGAGAACCCGTTCGGGCTCGGCCAGACCGTGTGCGTGCTCGACCGCCTCGCGCGCGGCAGCGTGACGGTGGTCGTGGTCGGTGAGGCGGGCTCGACAGCGGCTGGAGATCTCGCGCGCGAGGCGTTCGGGACCTACCTGCCGAACCGGGCGGTCGTCGTCGTGGATCCGGCGCGCCCGGAGACGGCCGCGGCGGCGCGGGTCGTCGCCGAGGGCAAGCCGGCGCGCCCCGGCGCGGCCGTGGCCTACGTCTGCCGCGGCCGAACGTGCTCGGCCCCGGTGACAACGCCGGCCGAGCTCAGGGCTCTGCTGGAGTAGCGCGGCATGCGCCGAGCTCGCACGGCTCGCGCGCCGGGGCGCTCGTGCAGGAGCAGCCGGACACCGGGCCGGGCGCGTGGGTTTGCGCGCACCCGCGTCCGACGCCCTCGGCGCGGGCCTCGGTCGGCGAGCAGACCTCCACGTCCAGCTTCGCGTCGGCGTCGAAGTCCGTGACAAAGGTGCAGCTGCAGCGATAGGGCGTGCCCTGGTCCGGGCGGCACGCGGTGGCGAGGACTGCACACAGCAGAGCTCCCGCGCGCGCCGCCCGGCGCTGGCATCTAGGGCGTGACCGTACCGCCACTGTTGCCGCCGGTGTTGTTGCCGGAGGCCTTGTTGCCGCCCGTGTTGCTCTCCCGGATGTGGAACTCGACGCGCCGGTTCTTCTGGCGTCCGGCCTCGGTGTTGTTGTTGTCGATCGGCCGCCGCGGCCCGAAGCCCGCCGCCGTGAGCCGGGCAGGATCGATGCCGCCCCGATCGATGAGGTAGGTCCTCACCGAGTGGGCGCGATCGTTGGAGAGCCGCTCGTTGAGCTGGTCAGGCCCGCGGTTGTCCGTGTGGCCCTCGATCGCGACGAGCCCGATCTCGGGGTTCACCTTGAGCAGCCGGACGACCTCGTCGAGGATGCCGTAGCTGCTCGGCAGGATCCTCGCGCTGCCGGTCGCGAACTGCACCTGCTTCAGGATCTGGATCTCGCTCGATCCCGTGATGCGGCGGATGAACTGCGGGCAGCCGTTCTTCGCCGGCTCGGTGCTCGGCTCGCCCGGCTCCTTGGGGCAGGCGTCCTTGGCGTCCGGGATCTTGTCCTCGTCGGCGTCGTCCTCCGGGCAGCCGTCGGTGTCGTTGATCTTGTCGAAGTCCTCGGCCTCATCCGGGCACTTGTCGCTGACGTCGGGGATGCCGTCGCCGTCGCGGTCGGGCAGCGCCGGGCAGCCGTCGCTGGAGTTCGGCGGCTTGTTGTCCTCGGGATCGGTCGGGCAGAGGTCGATGTCGTCCGGGTAGCCGTCCTTGTCCGTGTCCGCGGCGCGCGGCGGGGGCCCCTTGAAGCGCGCGCCCGGCGACATGGGCTCGACATCCGAGATGCCGAACGCGTAGCCGAGGACCCCGGTCATCCGGAAATCCGGCGCGTAGCCGCCGGTGAGCCGCGTTCCACCGCCGACGCCGAGCCACGCCTTCTTCCGCTGGTCGAGGGCGAGCCGCCCCTCGGCCATCCACTCGAGCGGGGTGTTGTCCCCGGTGAACGTCGTGCCCCGACCGAGGCCGGTCGACCCGAAGATCTGCGCGCCGAGCCGCAAGGTCCCGTTCCGCAGCGGCACGAAGCCGCCGATACCCCACCGCCACTCGTGCGACACGTTGAAGTCGTTGAGCGAGGCGTACGGCCGGAACTGCACGCCGGTGTTGAGAACGAAGAACATGGACCTGAGGTCGATCTCGCCCGAGAGCCCGATCAGCGTGCTCGTGCTCTTGTCGCCGGCGAACGAGAACCTGTGGCCCGTCGGCACCCACGCGGCCGCGTTGACGCCCAGCTTGAAGAAGCGATCGTCGGAGCGGTACAGGACCGCCCGCGCCTCGAGCCGCATGTCCATGATCGCGGCGCTCGACGGGCTCGCCGCGTCCTGCGCGCCGGCGATGCTCGCGTCGTTCGTCTGGTTGCTCGTCTGCAAGCCGACGAACGGCAGCCCCACTTGGACGCTGAAGCGGTCGAGGAACTCGACGCCTCCGTTGAGGTACCCGATGAGCTGCGACGACACAGGCGCGCCGTGCTCTCTGCTGAAGCGCTGCGCGGAGCGCTCATCGTTCAGCATGTTCTCGATCCGGAAGGGATTGAGACCGAAGCCGAGCCCGAATTGCCCGAAAAAGCGCGTCTCCGGCGCCACCTGCGGCCTCCAGAGCGCGATCGAATCCTCGGGAGCGCCGGCCATGTAGAGCCGGTCCAGGTAGAACGTCCTCGTCTGTGCGCTGGCAGGGAGCGCGCTCAGGAACAGTGCTCCCGCCGCAGCAGCGCCCAGCGCGCGTCGTGTGACGCCCCGCGCAGCCGCGTGCTGCTTCTCCCCCACATGTCCTCCGGTGCGCGTCAAATTCCCTCCTGTGACCCGTTTAGAACGGCCGTCGCGGTCGATCGGAGGCTACACGCTAACCCAGGTACCTAGAAAGGTGAGAGAGAACGGCGAACCGAGGCGACGCCGCGTCGTCTGGTGTTGACCTGGGCCGAACGCCGTGCTTTCTTGCGCGCCCGCTTGACGTGCGGCCAGGTCGCCGCCGTTCGCGGTCCAGAACGCCAAGGGACCACCAGCCATGAAGCGCACCTACCAGCCCCATAACACCCGCCGCGCCCGGACTCACGGCTTCCGTGCGCGTATGGCGACCGCCGGCGGTCGCAAGATCATCAACAACCGCCGCCGCAAGGGCCGCGCCCGGCTCTCGACCACCATCTACAAGAAGTAACGCGGGCGTGATGGCGCCAGCGCCCCCGCGCTCGTCGGCGCCCTCCCCCTCGTCGTTCCCCCGCGGGCGCCGCATCCGCAAGCGGACCGATTTCGTTCGCATCCAGAACGGCGGTCATCGCGTCAACACCCGGCACCTGCTGATCCTCGTCGCGGCCCCCATCGACGCGCCCGCTCGCGGCATGAACCCTCGCGGCGCGGAGAGCGGCGCGGCGCCCGCTCCCGTACCGAGTGCGCCTCGGCTGGGCCTCGTCGCCTCGCGCAAGGTCGGCGACGCCGTGGCCCGCAACCGTGCGAAGCGCCTGCTCAGGGAGGCGTTCCGGAGGTTCCCGGAGCTCTTCCCGGAGCGCGTCGATATCGTGGTGATCCTGCGCACCGGCGCCGGCTCGCTCGGCCTCGACGACGTGCTCGCGGAGTTGCGCAGCGTGGTCCCGGTGCTCCGGCGCAGGGCACGGGACGCGCTCGCCGCCGCGCCATCCCTCGCCGGCGCGCCCGCGGCTGCGGACGAGCGCGGCGCAGAAGATCCGCCCGCCCGATGACGAGGCTTACCTTGCGCCGTGGTGCGCTGAGCCCCAAGCTCCCCGCTCACTCACGGGTCACCGCATGCTGGCGAAGCTCCTCCTCGCGCTGATCCGCGCCTACCAGATGACGCTCTCCAGGGTCATCGTGGCGTTGATGGGCCCGGTCTGCCGGTTCGAGCCTTCCTGCTCGCGCTACGCCGCCGCCTGCATCCTGGGTCACGGAGCGCTTCGGGGGAGCTTGCTTTCGCTCAAGCGACTGTGTAGGTGTCACCCGTTTCATCCGGGCGGGTTCGACCCTCCGCCACCACCTCGTCTTCCCCGTGGCGCGGCGGCTCGGATGCCGGCGCAACGGGACGCCGACCCGCGGGATACGGCACGCTGTTCGGCTACTGGCACGGAGCTCGCCTCGCACGCCTCGCCCCCTCGGCGAGCGGGCTTCAGCGGCCGGGTCACTCTCATGGACTAATCCCGCTCGACCATCGACAAGGCCCCGGCGGCACGGCGCCCGACAAGCCGCGGAGCGAAGCCCGTCCGAAGCGACGCTGGGCAGCCTCGTGAGGCGTCACGAGATGCCAGCAGCGAAGGGCGCGGCTCGAGATCCTGGGATCGACGAAGGACTTCATGGAACGCAGCAATATCGCCAAATGGCTGTTCCTCGGCCTCGCCATCATCCTGTTCATCCAGTTCGGCAAGCCGCTCCTCTTCGGTGAGAGCGCGCAACAGTTCCAGCCGCTCGACGTGAACGACAGCACCGCCCCCGCGGAGCGCGCCCCCGCGGAGGCGTGCGTCATCGACGGAGATCGGTTCAAGGCGGAGCTCTCCACGCGGGGCGCGTCGGTCCGGCACCTCTGGATGACCGACCCGAAGTACACGACGGGGAACGGCGAGCGCAGGCCGATGGACCTTGTCACGACCTCGCTCGAGTCGCGGATGCCCCTGAGGACGGACCTGCGCCTGCCGGGCGGCAACACGCAGCAGGTGCCGTTCGACGACCTCGACTGGAAGCTCTCGGCGCAGGACGGCAAGAGCTGCACCTTCACCTACACCGACGACACGACGAAGCTCACGAAGGTCGTCGCCGCCTCCGGGCGCCCTTACGAGCTTTCGCTGCAGGTGACGGTCGAGAACGTCGGCCAGGAGCCGCGCAAGCACCGGTTCGCGGTCGAGCAGACCTCGTGGCGAACCCAGAAGGAAACCGAGGGCCACCTCGGCCTGCTCTCGGAGTGGATCACCGAGACGGTCGCCTCGACCGATCAGACGACCGAGCGCCAGCTCCCCGACGCCTTCGAGCCCGACGACTTCAAGGACCCGGAGTTCACCGCCGAGCGCTGGCGGCGCACGCCGGGCGACGCGCGGTTTGCCGCGGTCGCGAGCAGCTACTTCAGCAAGATCGCGATCCCGCTGGAAGGGCCCGGGAAGCCCGTGGCCGAGACGCAGATCGAGGAGATCTGGGACACGTCGAAGTTCCAGCAGAAGGGCAACGACCCGACCTTCGGGCACGTCTACCGCGCGCGGCTCGCTTACCCGGAGCACGAGCTCGCGCCCGGCGGCGCGGTGACCTACAAGGTCCTCTCCTTCACCGGCCCGAAGGAGCGCGACCTGCTCGCCGCCGTGGACCACGGAGCGAGCGAGGTCATCAATCTCGGCTGGTTCTCGCCGATCGCGAAGCTCCTCGTCTCGTACCTCTATGTCCTCTACGGCGCGGTGGGCAGCTGGGGCTGGGCGATCGTCCTGCTCACCATCACCGTCCGGCTCCTGCTCTTCCCGCTGAGCATCCAGCAGATCAAGAGCGCCGCGGCGATGCGCAAGCTCAAGCCGGAGATGGATGAGATCAACGCGAGGTACAAGGACGACGCCACCCAGCGCGGCCTCGCGATGCAGGAGCTCTGGCGCAAGAACAAGGTCGCCAACCCGGTCATCGGCTGCTTCCCGATGCTGCTCCAGATGCCGGTATGGTTCGCCCTCTACACCGCGCTCCAGACCGCGGTGGAGCTCTACCACACCCCGTTCGGCCCCGTGATCCCGGACCTGTCGGCCCCGGGCAAGTACTTCATCATCCCCATCGTCCTCGGCGCCTCGAGCTTCATCCAGCAGAAGCTCATGCCCCCGCAGGGCGACCCTGCGCAGCAGAAGATGATGCTGTACCTGATGCCCGGCATCTTCACCGCCATGATGCTCTTCCTCCCGGCCGGCCTCGGCGTTTACATGCTGACCAACACCTGGCTCGGCATCGGCCAGCAGCTGCTCGTCGAGCGGTACCTGAAGGCGAGGGATGAACGGGCCGCCGGTATCGAGGTGCGGGAGATCGCGAGCGCGGAGCCCCAATCCGCGACGAAGAAGACTCCGGGCGACGACAAGTCGGCGCCTGCTCTCGGAAAGGGAAAAGCACGTGTCCGTGGATAGTGAAGCTGCCGAAAGGGGAATCGACGCGGCGGATGTCGATGCAGAGGCGCAGGGCGCTGGCGACGCGGCCGAGTTCGAGGAGGACGGGCGCGCCGACATCGCGCTCGACTTCGTCATCGATGTGCTCGCGTCGATGGGCATGGACTGCACCGTCGACCTCCTCGAAAACGAGGAGGAGGATCCGCCCGAAGAGATCCGCCTCGAGGTCGAGGGGAAGGACGCTGGTCGCGTGATCGGCAAGAAGGGGCAGACGCTCGCGGCGCTGCAGTTCCTCGCCAACCGCGTGATCAACCGGCCGGGCAAGAAGCGGCGCCACGTGATCATCGACGCCGAGGGCTACCGGCAACGCCGCGAGGACACGCTCTCGTCCATGGCGCGCCGGCTGGGCAAGCAGGCGGTCGAGGAGGGCAAGATCATCACGTTCGAGCCGATGAACCCGCAGGACCGCCGCGTCGTCCACCTGGCCCTGGCGAAGTTCCCCGGCGTCGTCACGAAGAGCGACGGCGAGGGAGAGGCCCGCCGCGTGCAAATCATCCCCGTCCGCCGCTGAGGCAGCGAGCTCGCGCGCAGAGCAGCGCGAGAGCGCGCAGATGCGCCGTTGCCGGCGTTGACACCGGATCGCCCGCATGCATAATGCCGCACCTCTCCGGTACCCCCCGGGGAGGTGCGCGGGCCGAGCTCGCGCCCATGCTCCCGGAACCGCGACCGGGCCAGCATCTGCGTCATGGCGTGAAGCCCCGGGCCGCTCGCGGCCCCCGCTCCGCCGGATGCAGTCCACAAACGGCGGCGGCCCTGCCCCCTTGAGCACGGGCCCGCGAAGACGGATCCCCGACCCTTTGAAGGATTGACCGACCATGCAGACCTCGAACATCCTCGCGAAGATCGAAGCGCCCCTGTTCCGCGAGGGGATCCCGGATTTCCGCGTCGGCGATACGGTGCGCGTCCACTACCGGATCGTCGAGGGCGAGAAGGAGCGCATCCAGGTGTTCCAGGGTGTGGTCCTGAAGCGCCACCGCGCCGGGGTCCGGAGCACTTTCACCGTGCGCAAGGTGAGCTTCACGGTCGGTGTCGAGCGCATCTTCCTCCTCCACAGCCCCCGCATCGACAAGGTCGAGATCGTCTCGCGCGGCGTGGTCCGCCGCTCGCGGCTGTTCTATCTGCGCAACCTCGCCGGCAAGGCCGCCCGCGTCCGCGACGCGAAGGATTGATCCGCGCCGGCCGGCGTCCCGGCCACGCGAACAGACGCAGCGCGCTCCCGCAGAGCAGATGGCCAGGTGGCAGCTGGCCCCTGGCTCT
>JAICEP010000417.1 GCA_025924095.1 Sorangium sp. | reverse complement strand
CGTGGGTCGGGGAGCCGCTCTCGCGTACCCCTTCTTCTGCACCACACGAGATCACGTAGCGGGACGCGTCGATGGTCGCGATGTCGGCGCGCTCGCCGCACAGGGCGCAGCTGGGGCGCGCGGCGACAGGGACGCTCCGCAGGGTGTCCGAGAGGCCGTCGTAGGTCGCGATCCGGCCGTAAACCGACGTGTCGCCCGCGAGGATCGCGAGCGCCCGGTCCGCCGCGAGCGCGCCGGCCACGCCGCACACAGGGCCCGCCACCCCGGCCGTGGCGCAGTCCGGCGCGTCTCCGGTCGGCAGGTCCTCGAACAGACAGCGGTAGCAAGGCCCCCCCTCCGCCGCGACCGCCATCACCGTCGTGCACCAGCGGATCGCCGCCGCGTGCACAACCGGCGTCCTGGTGAGGCGACAGACGTCGGCGATCAGGAACCGCGACGCGAAGTTGTCGGTCGCGTCGACCACGACCGAGACGCCCGGCAGCAGGCCCGCCGCCGCGCTCGGCGCGAAGCGGCCGTGCCGGCGGTCGACCCGGAGCCCCGGGAAGCGGCGGCGCAGCGCCTCGGCAAAGGCGTCGAGCTTCGGGCGGCCGACGTCGTCGGCGTCGAACAGGATCTGCCGGTGCAGGTTGGTGAGATCGACCTCGTCGTCGTCGACCACCCGGAGCTCCCGCACGCCCCCCGCCGCGAGCGCGAGCGCGGCGGGCGCGGCGATGCCCCCCGCCCCGACGAGGAGCACGCACCCGCGGATCGCCTCGCCGTCGCCGCCGCTCATCGGAAATACTCGTCCAGGCTGAAGTACCGCTCGCCTGTGTCGCAGAGGACCGTCACGACGTTGGCGTCGGGGCCGAGCTCGCGGGCGACGTCGAGCGCCACCCGCACCGCGGCGCCGGCGCTGATGCCGACGAGCAGCCCCTCCTGCCGGGCGAGCGCCGCCTTCGTCTCGTACGCGGCGCGATCGCTGACCGTGCGCACCTCGTCCACCACGCCCGCATCGTAGTTCGCCGGGACGAACCCGGCCGCGAGCCCCTGGATCTTCGTGGGCCCGCGCTCGCCGCGCGAGATCGTCGCGCACGACTCGGGCTCGACCGCGATGACGCGCGTCGCGGGGCGCAGCCGCTTGAGCACGCGCCCGACGCCGCTCACCGAGCCGCCCGTCCCCACGCCGGCCACGAAGGCGTCGATCGCCAGCGACTGCCGCGGGCCGGACCGCCCGGGCCCGTCGAGGCCGGCCATCGCGTGCAGGATCTCCCGCGCGGTCGTCTCCGCGTGGACGCGCGGGTTGTCGGGGTTGTCGAACTGGCTGAGGATGACCGCCCCCGGGATCTCGGCCGCGAGCGCGCGCGCCCGCTCGATGGCGCCCTCCATCTGCAGCTCGGGCTCCGTCAGCACGACCTCCGCGCCGTAGGCCTCGAGCAGCTGGCGCCGCTCCAGGCTCATGCTCGCCGGCATCGTCAGGATGCACCGGTACCCCTTGGCCGCGCACACGATCGCGAGCCCGATCCCGGTGTTCCCCGACGTCGGCTCGATGACCACGCCGCCCGCGCCCGCGCCGAGCCGCCCGCGCGCCTCGGCGCCCTCGACCATCGCGAGGCAGATCCGGTCCTTCAGCGAGCCGCCCGGGTTGTACTGCTCGGCCTTCCCGAAGACGCGCCCCCGGGGCGTCGCCGCGTCGACGCGGCAGATCTCGAAGAGCGGCGTGTCGCCCACGAGGTCGAGCACGCTGTCGACGACGCGCGGGTGCGAGGGCAGCGGGGGCAGCTCGGTCGCGCCCGCCGCGGGTGCGCGGGGGACGCCGGGGGACAGGTCGGCTCGGTCGGGGCTTCTCATGGCTGTCAGCTCAGATCACGTAGGTCGACCGCTCGGGCCGCCCCTTGCGGCGCACGCCGAGCTCGACCCCGCGCTCACAGACGTCGGCGATCGACACCGAGTCGAAGCAGCGCTCGATCGCGAGCGCCAGATCGAGGAACACCGCCGTGGGCGGATCGAGCGGCGAGCTCTCCGGGCTGCCGTCGTCGTCCGGCACGAGCACCGCGACCGGCCCCTCCAGGGCGCGGACGACGTCGCCCAGGGTGATCTCGCTCGCCGGCCGCGCCAGGTGGTAGCCCCCGCGCGGGCCCCGCTTCGAGCTGATGAGCCCGGCCCTCTTCAGATCCTGGAAAATCTGCTCCAGGAACCGCGCCGGGATGAGCTCCCGCTCCGAGATCTCGCGGATCTGCGTCGGCCGCCCGTCGTTGTGGAACGCGATATCGAACAATGCGCGCACACCGTAGCGACCCTTGTTCGACAGCTTCACCGGCAGCCATATGCATTGGTGCATCGGAGAAGTCAAGAACCCCACAAAGAGCGACTTGCGCTTCTTTCCGTGCGACACGGCACCCGAACAGCGCACAGAAACCGGCCGGCGCGCCGAAATTGACAGCCGGGGTTCACCGTCCGCTGCGTCACCGCGACGCGTCGCTCGGCTTCCTGTTGAATCGGATGGGACGTGTTCAGTAGCTTCGAGTCGATGAGGCTGCGAGTCGCCGCGCCTGCCCGCATGGGCGCGCGGAACCGGATCGACGCGTCCGCGTCGGACGGTTCGGGCTGCGGCGCACCAACCCAGGAGTCGGCCGGTGGCTTTCTATCAAGACCCCCCATCACTCGGGAACCAGTACGACGATGACCGCGTGCTGCGGTCCTACCTCGCGCGGGTGCTGCCGCGCGAGGTGGCCGCGTCGATCACGCCCTCGCTGCGGGAGATGGGCGAGCTCGCGGGCGGCCGCCTCTACCGCCTGCAGCTCGCCGATCGCCCGAACGAGCCGAAGCTCACGTCGTGGGACGCCTGGGGCAAGCGCGTCGACCAGATCGAGGTGACGCAGCTCTGGAAGGAGGCGGCGCGGATCGCATGCGAGCACGGGGTCGTCGCGACGGCGTACGAGCGGGCGCACGGCGCGTTCTCCCGTGTCCACCAGTTCGCGCTCGCGTACCTCTTCGACGCGTCGAGCGACGTGTACACGTGCCCGCTCGCGATGACCGACGGCGCCGCGCGGGCGCTCCTCGCGAGCGAGAACCGCGCGCTCATCGACCGCGCGGTGCCCCGCCTGACGAGCCGCGACCCGGCGCTCGCCTGGACGTCGGGGCAATGGATGACCGAGCGCACCGGCGGCTCGGACGTGGGGCGGAGCGAGACCGTGGCGCGGCCCGGGCCGGACGGGGCCTACCGGCTCCACGGGACGAAGTGGTTCGCCTCGGCCGCCACGTCCGAGATGGCGCTCGCGCTCGCGCGCCCCGAGGGCAACCCGGAGGGCAGCCGCGGGCTCGCGCTGTTCTACGTCGAGCTCGCGGGCGAGGCGGGGCGCCGCGAGGGCGTGCTGCTGAACCGGCTGAAGGACAAGCTCGGCACCCGCAAGGTCCCGACCGCCGAGCTCACGCTCGACGGCGTCCTCGCGACGCCGGTCGCGGGCCTCACGAACGGCGTCCGGGCGATCGCGCCCATGCTCAACGTCACGCGCACCTGGAACGCGGTCGGCGCCATCGCGGGGATGCGGCGGGGGCTCTCGCTGGCGCGCTCCTACGCCCAGAGCCGCGTCCAGTTCGGCACGACGCTGGCGGAGAAGCCGCTGCACATGGACACCCTCGCCGAGCTCCAGGCCGAGTTCGAGGGCGCCTTCCACATCACCTTCCGCGCGATCGAGCTGCTCGGGCGCGAGGAGACGGGCTCGCTCACCGACTCGGAGGCGAAGCTCCTGCGGCTGATGATCCCGCTCGCGAAGCTCACGACCGCGAAGCAGGCGGTGTCGGTGCTGAGCGAGGTGCTCGAGGCGTTCGGCGGGGCCGGCTACGTCGAGGACACGGGGCTGCCGCGCCTGCTGCGGGACGCGCAGGTCCTCACGATCTGGGAGGGCACGACGAACGTGCTCGCCCTCGACGCGCTGCGGGTGATCCAGAAGGACGGCTCGCTCGACGTCCTCGCGGCCGAGGTGGCGCGCCTCCTGACCGGCGTTGTCGAGCCGAAGCTCGCCGAGGCCGAGACGGCCGCGTCGCGCGCGGTGTCCCACGCCCGCGCGTGGATCAAGGAGATGGCCGCCAAGGACCGCCCCGGCCTCGAGGCGGGCGCCCGCCGGGTCGCGATCACCCTGGGCCGGGCGCTGCAGCTCGCCCTGCTCGTGCGCCACGCGGCGTGGGCCATGGACCGCGAGCGCAGCCGGACCGCGCTGGCCGCGGCGGTCCAGTTCGAGCGCAACGGGGTCGACTGCATCCGCGACCACGACCCCGACACCATCGAGGCCCTCGCCGAGACGCGGCAGAAGCCCGCCACCTGACCCGACGACGCCGCACACGGCACTGAACAGCGCCCCGCCCAACCCGGGTGCTGCGCCGGCTCCAGCGGCCGGATCCGTCCTGCCTCGCGAGCCTACGACGATTTTTCCGCGGGTTACCTGCGTTCTAAGAGCACAGAATAAATGATGGGTTTCAGATAGTTGCGGACGTGGCGGCGGCCCGGAGGCGGACGACCTTTGTACTACCGGCGCGCGAAGGCACTAGACGGAACTAACTGAACGGGCATACAGTAATCCGTAGCTGCGGCGCTGAACACGTGCCCGACGGGGGCGGCGTGCAGGTGGTCCTGTCCCTGGGGGCGGGCGCCGCCGGCGCGGCGTCTCCGGAGGGGTGAGATCCGCCTGCGCGCGCCCGCTCCGGCGCGCGAGGGACTTCGTCCGCCTCGTGGACGGATCGGGCACGCGTGGCCCCGGGCACGCGTGCGGCGCGCGGTGCTGGCGAGCGCACACGACGAGCTGCGAAGAGGCGAGATGAAGACGCAATACACGCTGCTGTCCGGCGAGACGGTCGAGTTCGCGACGCCGACCGGCGAGCTCGGCACCTTCCTGTGCCGGGTGCTGGCGGCGGCCCGGGATCCGTCGGTGTCCGAGGCCGAGCTGACCGATCTCGTCCTCGGTCCGGAGAACCCGCTGCTGGACAGGACCGCCGTGGCGGGGCGGAGCGTCGCGACGGCGGAGGTGTACCGCGATCCGGCGTTCCACGTGATGCTCGACTGCCTGGCGCGCAAGCGGCTGCCGCCCGAGTCGGCGGTGGCCACGCCGCGGACGCGTTACACGATGACGGTGCCGGAGGCCGCGCAGCAGCTCGGCATCTCGGAGAGCGCGGTGCGCCAGGCGATCTACGCGGGGCGGCTGGGCGCGAGCAAGGAGGGCGGCACCTACTACCTCGATCCGCACGCGGTGGCGGGCTACCGGGTGAGCAAGCGCGGGCCGCGGCGGCAGGACCAGGACGCGAAGGGGCCGCCCGGCGGGACGCTCGACGCGCGCATCGGATCAGGCCCGGACGCGAGCTTCCGGGTGAAGCACAGCCGCGACGACTTCGAGCTGACGGAGAAGCGCGGACCGGAATGGACGGGCAGGATCCCGGCGGGGTGGCGGCGCATCGCCGTCCTCGGCACGTCGAAGGATCGCTCGCGTTACTGGGAGATCGAGCCGGCCGAGGGGGAGAGCGTGCTGCACTTCGAGGGATTCTACGTCCGCGGGGGCTTCCGCATCGTCGAGACCGTGAGCAGCACGCAGCGGGCCGTGGCGGCGTTCAAGGGCTTCCAGCCGCGGTGAGCGCGGGCGGCGCCCGCCGGATCAGAAGCGGGCCTGGACGCTCGTTCCGATGCCGAAGAAGTCGGGGTTCACGAAGGTGCGCAGCGCGAGGGTGCCCTCGGAGGGATCGCGCTCCATGAAGGTGCCGTTGTTGTCGCGCACGTACTGGACCCACGCGACCGCCGAGAGGATCCGGCTGATATCCCACTTGAGGCTCGCGCGGGCCTGGAAGATGGGCACGGCGGACCGGTTGTAAGGGAGGATGGACAGGTTGCCCTGCTCGCGCACGACCACGGTGCGCGCGATCGGCGCGCTCATGATGTCGAAGGAGGTGGTCTTGAACGTGGCGGGGAGCTGGAGCCCCGCGCCGATGCCGGGGGTGAGCCGCGCCGACGCGATGTAGTAGTCGGCTGCCAGGGCGAAGAAGAGCTCGTCCGCCGTCGAGGCGCCGCCGGTCTCCGGGATGGTCTGGAACGGGATGAAGCTCGGCTGGTTGCGCAGCACGAACGGCAGATCCCGGTAGATGCCGGTGACGCTCGCGCGCGCGTACCCCGACTTGAGGACCGCCTGGAGGGCGGCGGCGCGGGCCGACTGGAGGGTGGTCACGCCCGCGGACTCGAAGTCCTTGAGGTTCTGGTAGAGGTTCGACGCCTCGAGGCTCACCGCCCAGGTGGTCTTGCCCGGCGTGTAGGTCTCGGGCTTGAAGAGGATCTGCGGCCGGTCCGGGTCGTTGCGGTAGAGGAGGAAGTCCACCGACTGCGGGATCGGCTCGCCCTTCGTGTGCGCGACGACGCGGGCCGAGGCGCCGAGCGTGTAGACCGGATCGCCCGCGACGTCGGGCCAGTCGAACCTGCCCTGCTGGAAGTAACCGGCGCCGAGGTCGGCGTGCACGTAGGGGTGGAGATCGGCGCCGCCGCCGATCAGAAAGCCGTAGTTCGTCTGCGCGACGCGGATCTCCTCGACCTCGCTCGTCCCGGGGGTCAGCACCCGCTGGAGCTGGGTGAGGCTCGCGACCTTGAACCCGGCGAAGACGCTGAACCGCTCGGCGTCGTACTGGACCTTCGCGCCGGGCGCGGCGCCGATGATGCGCGGGAAGATCGACTGGTTGATCGAGGCGTTCGTGCCGCCCCACGAGATGTCGTAGAGGTAGCCGAGGCGAAACCGGTCAGTGTCGAGCGGCCAGAGCGTGATGCCGAGTCCGGTCTTGCCGTCGGCCCTGCCGTCCGTGTGATAGAAGGCGCGAACGAACGTTCCGGAGTCGTAGAACGCCTGATTGACGTTGTTGTTGTTCCTGGACAGCGCGGCGAGATCGACGCGGAGGACGAGCGAGGCCTCGGTGTCCAGCCCCTCGATGAACCCCGGCATCTTCTTGTAGAGCGCGAGGTGCGTGAGGTTCTCGCGCCCGCTGAAGCGGGAGTTGAGGTTGTCGAAGAAGAGCCGGTACTGCTTGCGATCGCCGATGCTCAGGTTCGGCGAGAGCGGCTGCGCCTGGCCCGTGTCGTGGAGCAGATCGTCGTCGCCGAGCGTCCAGGTGAGGCGCGTGTCCATCGCGTCCCCCACCCGGACGGGCAGCTCCTCGGCCGCGACGCGGCGCTCGAACCGCGGCAGCGCGGTCGGGGCGGGGGCCTGCGCCGGCGCGGGCAACGCGGTCGGGGCCAGCGCGGCGGGGGCCAGGGCCGCCGCGGCGGGGGCCAGGGCCGCCGCCGCGGGCTCCGGGGCCAGCGCGGCGGGGGTCTGGACCGGCGCGGCGGGCTCCGGGGTCGGCGCGGCGGGAGCCTG
>JAICEP010000416.1 GCA_025924095.1 Sorangium sp. | reverse complement strand
GCCCGGGCCGCCGGGCGCGACGGCGCAGGGTTACCAGAGACGCGCGGCTCTGGCTACTCGCCGGCGCCGCTCGCCGCCAGACCACCGCCAGAGCCCGGCGCGCGCTTCCCCTGCCCCGCCCGGTGCGCTAAGCGATCCGCGCGATCGCTCGGCCTGCCCGCGCGCGGCGCCGACCGCCCTGACCCCTTGCGCCCTGATGTCCCGATGATCGAGGTCGAGCACCTCTCCAAGTCCTACGGTCCCCACCAGGCGGTGAGCGATCTCTCCTTCCGGGTGAGCCAGGGCGAGATCGTCGGGTTCCTCGGGCCGAACGGGGCCGGCAAGAGCACGACCCTCCGCATCCTCGCGGGGTTCCTCGGCGCGACCACCGGCCGGGTGCGGGTCGCCGGCCACGACATCGCCGAGGAGCCGATGCGCGCGCGGGCGTCGCTCGGGTACATGCCCGAGACCTCGCCGCTCTACCCGGAGATGCGCGTGGCGGAGTACCTCGCCTTCCGCGCCGAGCTGAAGCTCGTGCCGCGGCGCGCGCGCCGCGACGCGGTCGCGCGCGCCCTCCGCGACGCGCGCATCGAGGACGTCGCGAGCATCATGATCGGCCACCTCTCGAAGGGCTATCGCCAGCGGGTCGGCCTCGCGGACGCGCTCGTCAGCGACCCGCCGCTGCTCATCCTGGATGAGCCGACGGCGGGCCTCGATCCGAACCAGATCCGCGAGGTGCGCGCGCTCGTGCGCCGGCTCGGCCCGGGCCGCACGGTGCTCCTCTCGACGCACATCCTCTCCGAGGTCGAGGCGACGTGCACGAGGGCGCTCGTGATCGCGCGCGGCAGGCTTGTCGCGGAGGGCTCGATCGACGAGCTCCGCGCGAAGCGCCGCTCGTCCGGCGTGCGCGTCGCCGTGCGCGGGGCGGCCGACGCGGCGCTCGCGGCGGCGCGCGGCGCGGCGGGGGTCCGCTCGGCCGAGGCGGAGTCGGCCGGCGACGCGGCGCGGCTCACGGTCGAGTTCGACGCCGGCGCCGACGCGGGGGACGCCACCGAGCGCCTCGTGAGCGCGCTGGTCGGCGCGGGCCTCGGGGTGCGCGAGCTCGTCCCCCACGCCCCGTCGCTGGAGCAGGTCTTCTCCGAGCTGACCGCCACCGACGACGCGCAGGGCGCAGCCGGGGAGCCGGGCGCCGCGAGCGATGGCGACGGGCCGCGGCCGGCGGCCCGGAAGAAGGGGAGCGCGGCGCGGCGCGATGAAGGAGCGGCGCGGTGAAGGAGCGGCGGTGAGGGGCTTCTGGCCGATCTTCAAGCGAGAGCTCTTCTCGCTCTTCGTGACGCCGCTCGCGTGGGTGCTGATCACCACGTTCCTGCTCGTGCAGGGCGTGCATTTCTTCCTGATCGCGACCCAGTTCGCGGGCGAGGTGGAGCTCTCCGCCGACACGGGCCCGGTGCAGGTCTTCTTCGGTCAGACGATCCTGATCTACCTGCCGCTGCTCTTCGTGTGCCCGCTGCTCACGATGCGGCTCTTCGCCGAGGAGCGCCGGAGCGGCACCATCGAGGCGCTCCTCACGGCGCCGGTGGGCTCCGCCGGCGTCGTGCTGGCGAAGTACGCCGCGACGCTCGTGACGTACGTCGCGATGTGGGCGCCGACGCTGCTCTACGTGGTCCTCATCGCCCGGACGGGCGAGCTCGACTGGCGGGTCGTGGGGTCGAGCTACCTCGCCATCGTCGCGGTCGGCGCCGGCTACCTCGCGATCGGGACGATGACGAGCGCGCTCACGAAGAGCCAGCTCATGGCCGCGGTGCTCAGCACGATGGCGGTGATGGGCCTGTTCATCCTCGGCATCGGGGAGTTCATCTTCCCGGACGGCCCGGCGCACGAGCTCTGCGCCTACGTCTCGGTGTGGACGCAGATGAACGACTTCTCCCGCGGGGTCGTCGACCTGCGCCGGCTCGTGTTCGACGGGACGGTGATCGCGCTGCCGCTGTTCGTGACCGTACGCGCGGTGGACGCGTGGAGGTGGGGCTGATGGGCGAAGAGCGGCCCGATCGCGCTCCGTCGACGCAGGTCGGGACCCCGCCTTCGCGGGTCCCTCCGGGAACTTCGCTCGGCGAGAAGCTCTCGACGAGCGTCGGGATCATCGCGGCGATGGTGCTCGCGGTGCTCGTCAACCTGCTCGTCGCGCGCCACTACAAGCGCTGGGACTGGACGCAGGGCGGCCTGTACACGCTGAGCGACGCGACCGTCTCGACGCTGCGCGCGCTCGAGGAGCCGATCCGCGTCTACGTCCTGCTCTCCGAGGCCGACCCCCTGACGCTCTCGGTGCGGCACCTGCTCGACGCGTACCGGGCCGAGACGACGCGGCTCGAGGTCGACGTGACCGATCCCGACCGGCGCCCCGCGGAGTTCCTCGCCGTGCAGCAGCGCTACGGGGTCGTCGCGGGCAAGACGGAGGACGGGCGAATCGTCACGGACGCGGCGATCATCGTCGCGCGCGGGGACCGCCCCCATTTCCTCACCGCGAGCGACCTCGTCGAGGTCGAGGACGAGGACGACCTGCGGGCGCGACCGCGGCTCGAGCAGGCGCTGACCGGGGCGATCCGGAGCGTCCTCCGCACCGATCGGCCGAGGGTCTGCTTCGCGAGCGGCCACGGCGAGAAGTCGATCGAGGTCGGCGGCGCCGGCGGGCTCGCGGCGCTCAAGGACCGGCTCAACAAGAACAACTACGAGGTCGTGGCGCTCGGCGGCGGCCGCGGCGGTCACGACCACGGCGACGACGGTCACGACCACGGCGATGACGAGGAACCCGGCGCCGCGCCGGAGGAGCCGGCGCCCGAGGTCGATCTCGGCCGCTGCCGGGTGCTCGTCCTCGCCGAGCCGAGCCAGCCGGTGCCCCCCCGCGACGTCGCCCGCTACCGCGCGTTCATCGAGCAGGGCGGCAGCGCGCTGCTCGCGCTCGGCCCGGTGCCGGACGAGAGCGATCAGCGATACGTGGATCTCGGGCTCTCCGGCCTGCTCGCCGTGGCGGGCGTCGAGCTCCGGTCGGACTTCGTGTTCGAGCTCGACCCGAAGCTCCGCTCGACGCAGGGCTTCGGCGAGACCTTCTCGCCCCTCGTGAGGCCGCACCCGATCACCGAGGGGCTCGTCAAGGCGGCCGATCAGGGGCTCGGCCCGATGCTCACGGTGGCCAGCTCGCTCGCGCCCACGACGAGCGGGCCCGTGGCCCCGGCGCCGCTGCTCGTCACGAGCGACAGGGCCTTCGGCATGGTCGATTTCTTCGGCTGGGCCCGGGATCCGTCCGAGCCGCAGCCGCGCGACGGCGATCACCGGGGGCCGCTCACGGTCGCCTACGCCGCGGAGCTGCCGAAGCCCGCGGGGTCCAGCGCCGCGCACGGGCCGCGCGTCGTGGTGGTCAGCTCGCCCAGCGCGCTCTACGGCGCGAACTGGCAGAGCCCCGAGCTCCGCGGGACGGCCGTGTTCGTCGAGAGCGCGCTGTCCTGGCTCGCCGCGAGCCCGCCCATGCTCGACATCCCCGACAAGCCCGCGGTCACCGCGGGCCTCCGGCTCAGCGAGGACTCGCTCGCCGGCATCTTCCGCTACGTCGTCGTCTACATGCCGCTCGCCGCGGCCCTCCTCGGCCTCGCCGTGCACCTCGCGCGGCGCGGCTCCGAGCGCCGCCCCGGCGACAAGGGCGGCCCCGGCTCCCCCGCCGGGCGCGGCTCACCGGGCGGGACCGAGCGCGAAGGCGCGTCGTGATGCGGCGCCTCCGCCGGCACGCGACGACGCTGATCCTTGTCGCGCTCGCCGCCGCGGCGGCCGTCGCGCTCCTCGTGCTCGACCGGGGCTCGGTGTCCACCGACGAGGCCGAGCGCCGCAAGAAGCACCTGTTCGAGGCGTGGCGCGCCGACGAGATCACCGAGCTCACCGTGACGATGGCCCCGCCCGGCGCGCCGCCCGCCGCGCAGCAGACGGCCCGGCTCACCCGCGGCGACGTCAACGACGCCGGCCAGCGCCCGTGGAACGCCGAGATCGACGGGCAGCGCTACCCCGCCGACGAGCCCACGGTCGACCAGCTCCTCGGCACGCTCGAGTTCGCGACGGCGGAGCGCCGCGTCTCCGAGGAGGCGAGCGATCGGGCCGCCCTCGGCCTGGCCGCGCCCCGGCTCACGATCGCCCTCACGATGGGCTCGCGCCGCGAGCGGCTGCTGCTCGGCGGCAGCGCACCGACGCCGCCCGGCGCGGTCTACGCCGAGGTCGCCGGCCGCGGCGTCTTCGTCGTCACGAAGCAGCTCGCCGCGGCCCTCGACGTGCCGCCGGATCGCTTCCGCTCCCGGAGCTTCGTCCCCTACGTCTCGGCCGAGCTCTCGGGGCTCACGCTCGACGGCGAGGGCGGATCGCGGCGGTTCGTGCGCGCCCCGTGGGGTGGCGGCCGCGGCGCCGGCTTCCGCTTCGCCGAGGGCTCGCCCGAGGGCAGCGGCGTCCGGGTCAGCGCGCCGGCGCTGGATCTCGTGCTCTCGGCGCTCGGCCGCATGCAGGCCGAGGCGTTCCTCTCCGAGGAGGAAGCGGCGCAGGCCGCGGCCTCCGGCGGCCCCAGGGTCACGCTGACGCTCCTGCCGAGCGATCCCTCGGCGAAGCGCGGCGTGATCGACGTCGGCGGCGCCTGCCCGGGCAAGCCCGACCACGTCGTCGCGGCGCGGATCGAGCCCACGCGCGCGGCCGCCTGCGTGCCCGCGAGCGTGCTCGACCCGCTCACCGAGGAGGCCGCGCGCTTCGTCGATCTCGCCCTCGTCGCCGCGCCGCTCGACGAGGTCGCCGAGGTGAAGCTCGCGGCCGGCGAGCGCGGCGCGCGCTCGCTGGAGCTCGCGCGCACCGGCAGCGAGTGGCACCTGCGCGCCCCGCAGGACCGCCCTGTCCCGACCGAGACGGGCCGCGCCCTGGTGCAGGCGATCCTCGGCGTCCGCGCGGCGCGCCTCCTCCCCGCGGCGAGCTCCCCGAAGGCGCTCGGCCTGGATCCGCCGCGGGCCACCCTCCGCGTCGTCTCGACGCCGGCGTCCGCCGGCGAGGGCGAGCCGCAGGAGCGCATCGAGACGCTCGAGATCGGCGCCGAGCAGGCCGGCGTCGTGCACGTCCGGCGGCTCGAGGACGGCGCGATCGCCGAGGTCCCGGCCCCGTCCGCCGGCGCGCTCCTCCCCTCCGAGGTGTCGCTGCGCTCCATGGAGGTGTTCGATTTCGCGCCGGATCAGATCAGCGCGCTGCGGATCGAGCGCCCCGGCCTGGTCCAGCGGCTCCGCCGGACGGGCGAGGGCGCCTGGCAGCTCGTCGCGCCGAGCGGCGTGGGCCTCGCGGCCGACGGCGGGCTCGCGGACGAGCTCGCCGGGCAGCTCGCCGGCCTCAAGGCCGAGCGCTGGGTCGCCGCGGACGCCGGCCAGAGCTACGGGCTCGGCGCGCCCCGGCTGGTGGTGGAGGCCGAGCTGACCACCGCGCCGGAGCCGGGCGCGGGCGCCTCCGGCACGGCGGCGCGCGCGGCCCGGGTGGAGCTCGGCGCGCACGCCGGCGCAGGCTCGTTCGCGCGCGCCGGCGACAGCGCCGCGGTCTTCGTCGCGCCGCCGGCGCTCGAGGCCGCGGCCGGGCGCCTGCTGCTCCGCCGCGACGTCTTCCTCGTCCCCCCTGAGGACATCGCGCGGGTGACGCTGGCCCCGCGGGACGGGAAGCCGGTCGTGCTCGAGGGCTCGCCGCACGGCTTCACCGTCATGGGGGCGGCCGACCCGGCGAGCGCCACCGCGACCGCCGCGCGCGTCCGGGACGCCCTCGCCGATCTACGCGCCGAGGGCGCCGTGGCCCTGGGCCAGCCGGAGCGGCAGCACGGCCTCGGCCCGCCGCGGCTCCGGGTCACCATCGAGCTTGCGCGGCCGCAGGCCGCGCCGGCGGGCGAAGGCGGCGCGAGCCCGCCGCGCTCGTCGGAGGGGTCGTTCACGATCGCGATCGGCGCGGGCGACGCTTTCCGCGGCACGAATGTCTTCTATGCCCGCCGCGACGGCGTGAGCGCGGTCTACGCCATCGCGCAGTCCAGGGTGCGACCGCTGCTCGAGGTGGCGGGCGTCGCGGGCGTCGACTGACGCGGGGCTGAGCGAGCGGACTATTTCGTACTATTTCGTTCTGGCGGCGCACCTGTGCTAGGCGACGTGGTGGACATGGCGAAGGCGGACATGGCGAAGCGGCAGCGCCCGCTGGCGGTCGACATCCCCCGTCCCGGCGATGAGCAGCCGGTCTGGTCGCGGATCGGGGTGATCGCGCTCGTGGGGTTCGTCGTGGGCGTCGCCTGGCCGAGGCTCGCCGGGGTCCGCATCGGTCCGAGCGTCCCCGGCGACCCCAAGGCGACCGCCGAGACCGCGGCAGCGGCCGCGCCGCCCTCCCTCGCAGCTGCCGTGCCCGGGACGACGGAGCCCGACGCCAGGCCGCCGGAGCCCGCGAAGAACCAGCAGCAGGTCGTGGTCGGCCCCGGCAGGATCACGCGCTGCTCCGACAAGAAGAGCAAGAAGATCGAGGACTGCGGAGAGCTCCAGTTCGATCCGATCGCGCTGCCCCGGCTGAAGGAGCTCGCCCAGTGTCCGGCGGCGCTCGGCGTCGACGGCAAGCTCCCGATCGGCTTCGAGCTGAATTTCGAGAAGAAAGAGGTCCAGGTCGTCAAGGGAAAGAAGGCGAGCCTGCCCTCCTCGACGATCAGCGGCATTCTCCAGTGCGCCGCGCGCGAGTTCTCGAACGTCTCCCTCGAGGAGGTCCCGCACAAGTACCCCCGCTACTCCCTCGTGTACACGGCCACGTTCCACCCCCCGGGCGTGCAGGCGGAGGCCGCGAAGGCGGAGGCCGGCGGCGAGGCGCAGGAGCCGGCCGCCGGCACGACCACGAGCGAGAGCGCCGCGAGCGGCCTGGCCACGGTCAGCTGGGACACCGCGCTCGTCCGCGGGGTGCCGAAGGAGGGCGATGTGGTCATGCGCCTCGTGCGTGGGACGCGCGTCAAGCTCGTTGGCCGGCAGAACGACTGGTACAAGGTCGAGCACCGGGGCAAGACGGGCTGGATCTACCGCGGCGCCATCGGCCTTTAGCCGAGCGAGGCGCGAGCCGGCGGGCGCGCGCGGGCGGCGTCAGACGCGGATTCAAGGCCAGCGCCCGGGCGAGCGCGCGTCGGTTCGCGTAGAATGGCGGGGTCCGATGACGCGCAAGCTGTCGCTCCCGCTGATTCCCCTGGGCCGATCCGCGGGCTTCGCGGCGTCTGCCGCCGCGAAGCCCACGGTCGACGCGGTGCGCGAGCGCCTCGGCGGACGCGCGTCGACCGAGTCGGGTGTGGGTGAGCTGGTCCTCCTGACCACCGCCGCGAGCAAGGCGCTGCCCGG
>JAICEP010000415.1 GCA_025924095.1 Sorangium sp. | reverse complement strand
AGCGCCGCGGTGCTCACACGGGAGCCGCGTGCCCACACCCAAGGCGGTGCGGCCCTGACTTGACTCCGCCGCGCAGCGTCGATGGCCCGCGGGTCGACGCGACATCGCAGGGTCACCGCGTCTCTCTGGGAGAACGATCCCCTCGGCGCCCGACGAGGAGGCAGCCCCGGGCTCAACGAATCTGCCTCACACTTCCCTCGGCCCTGCCGTGTTCCGTTGCGCTGCACAGCCTGCCCGCTGCAAGATGGCCAGCGCACGACGCCCCGCGCCCCCCGGCGTGACCGGGTCGAACCGCCCCCGACTTCACTTCCGAGCACCACGGCCAAAGCGATGACCAAAGAACCGAGATTCATCGAGAACCCCGTCCTCCGGGGCTTCCATCCCGATCCCTCCGTCGTCCGGGTGGGCGAGGACTACTACCTTGCGACCTCCACCTTCGAGTGGTTCCCGGGCGTGCGGCTCCACCACAGCCGCGATCTCCGCCACTGGAACCCCATCGGCTATGCCCTGGACCGCCGCTCCCAGCTCGACCTGCTCGGCAACCCTCGCTCGGGGGGCGTCTGGGCGCCTTGCCTCTCCCACGCGGGCGGCGTGTTCTATCTCGTCTACACCGACGTCAAGTCCTGGGGCCACGGCTTCGTGGACGCGCACAACTACTACGTCACCGCGAGCCGCATCGAGGGGCCGTGGTCCGAGCCCGTCGCGCTGAACCGCGGCGGCTTCGACCCGTCGCTGTTCCACGACGAGGACGGCCGCGCGTGGCTCACGAACATGGTGTGGGACCATCGCCCCGGCAACAACCAGTTCCCCGGCATCGTGCTCCAGGAGCTCGACCTGCAGCAGCGCCGGCTCGTCGGCGAGCCCCGCTGGATCTTCACCGGCAGCGGCCGCGGCCTCACCGAGGGGCCGCACCTCTACCGGCGCGGGGGCCACTACTACCTCCTCGTCGCCGAGGGCGGCACGAGCTACGAGCACGCCGCGGTCATGGCGCGCTCCCGCCGCATCGAGGGGCCGTACGAGGTCGACCCGGGCGCCCCGCTCCTGACCTCTCATCACGACCCGGGCCTCGCGCTGCAGAAGGCCGGCCACGCTTCCCTCGTCGAGACCACGACGGGCGAGTGGTACCTCGCCCACCTGTGCGGGCGGCCGCTCCCCGGCGAGCGCCGCTGCATCCTCGGCCGCGAGACGGCGCTGCAGCGGGTGCGCTGGACCGACGACGGGTGGCTCACGCTCGACGCGGAGCGCCCGGCCGCGCCCGCCGTCCGCGTGCCGGCGCCCCGGCTGCCGGACCACCCCTTCGAGGAGCCCCCGGCGCGCGACAACTTCGACCGGGGAGCGCTGGGCGTCGCGTACCAGGCGCTGCGCGACGTGCCCGACGAGAGCTGGGTGTCGCTGCGCGAGCGCCCCGGCCACCTGCGCGTCCGCGGCCGCGAGTCGCCGCAGTCGCTGCACCGGCAGAGCGTCGTCGGCCGCCGCATCCAGTCGCTCCGCTGCCGCGTCGAGACCTGCCTCGAGTTCGAGCCGGCCTCGTTCCAGCAGATGGCGGGGCTCATGGCCCTGTACGACGACGAGAACTTCTTCTACGCGCTGCTCAGCCACGACGAGAGCGCCGGGCGCTCGATCGCGCTCCTCGGCAGCGAGCACGGAAAGCTGACCTGGCTCGCGCGCCCGGTCGCCTTCTCCGCCCCGCGCCTCCACCTCCGCTTCGAGCTCTCCGGCAAGGAGCTGCAGTTCTCGTCCTCGGAGGACGGCGAGCGCTTCGACGCGCTCGGGCCGGTGCTGGACGCGTCGCTCCTGTCCGACGAGCGCACCTCGCTCGGCATGGGCTTCACCGGCGCCTTCGCGGCGCTGTGCGCCCATGATCTCACGGGAAAGGGCCTCCCCGCCGATTTCGATTACCTCGATTACGCCGAGCTCCCGCAGAAGCCCTGAGCGCGGCCGGTGTCCTGAGCGGAGCGGACCCCGCGGATCTCGCTCCCCGATCCCGGCCGAGCGCTCCGGCCGTCTCCCCTCAGGCCGCCGCCTCGCCCCCGACCGACGCCGCCATCGGCAGCGCCACGAAGAACGTCGCCCCCTTCGAGAGCACGCTCTCCACCCAGATGCGCCCCCCGTGCCCCTCGACGATGCGCTGCGCGATGGCGAGCCCGAGCCCCGTCGAGCGCTCTCCGCCGGTGCTGACCGTCCTGGCCCGGCCGAACGGGCGGAACAGCTTGCCGATGTCCTCCGGCGCGATCCCGGGCCCCTCGTCCTGGACCGACAGGATCACCTCGGTCGCGGCCCCGTTCGGCCCCGCGGCGCCCGAAGCGCCCTCGACCCGGACCCGGATGGCCTTGCCCTGAGGGGAGTAGTGGATGGCGTTGCTGATCAGGTTGTTGAGCACCTGCTCCAGCTTGTGGACGTCCACCTCGACCCGCGGGACGTTCTCGTCGCTCTCGACGACGAGCCTCATGTTCTTCTGCCCCGCCAGCACCATGTTGAGCGCCACGTTCGACTCGACGAGCTGGACGATATCCGTGCTCTTCCGGTCGAGGTTCAGCTTGCCCAGCTCGATCATCGACACGTCGAGCAGATCGTTGATGAGCGAGAGCATGAACTTGCTCGAGCTCCTGATCATCTCGATGATCTCGACCCCGCCCTCCCGGAGCAGGGACGACGGCTCCCCGCGCCGGTGGGTCATCAGCATGAAGTCGCTGTAACCCAGGATGACGCCGAGCGGGTTCCTGAGGTCGTGGGCCGCCATGCCGACGAAGCGGTTCTTCTCCTCGTTCAGCCGGACGAGCTCCGCGTTCTTGGCCGCGAGCTCCTCGTGCATCTGGAGGAGCTGCCGGTTGCTCTCCTCCAGCGTGTCGGCGTACTGCTTGAGCTTGAGCTGGCTCCGCTTGTGCTCGATGGCGTAGCGGATCGTGCGCTCGAGGATCTGCGCGTCGAACTTCCCCTTCATGAGGTAATCCGCCGCGCCCGCGCTCATCGCGGCCATGTCGATCGCCTCGTCGCCGACCCCCGTCAGCATGATGATGGGGATCGCGCAGCCGAGGTGGTTCGCCTCGTGCACGACCTCGAGGCCGGTGCGGGCGTCGAGCCGGAAATCGAGGAGGCAGACGTCGTAGCCGCCGGCGAGCAGCGCCTCGAGCGCCTCGTCCGAGGTGCTCACCCACGTCACGTCGTAGCGGGTCCGGGAGACCTCGCGGAGGAGCCTGCGCGTGACGAGATGATCGACCTCGTCGTCATCCACCAGAAGGATCTTGATCTCGCTGTCGTTCATCCGGAGCCTCGACGCCGCCGACCCCGCGGGCCATCGGCGATCTCGCGCCGACAGGCGCCGCGCCACGGCGCCCGCGCTGGCGCCGTGGTCATGGTCCTCGTTCTGAACCTCATTGCCGGCGCTTCTGCTCGTCGGCGACGCCCACGAGCGCGCGCGCCAGGGTGATGAGCTGCCCGGCGTCGAACGGCTTGACGAGGAACGCCGAGGCGCCGAGGCGCGACAGGCACTGCCAGTCGGCCGCGCCCCCCGTCCCGGTCGCCACGACGATCGGGAAGTCCCCCCGCGGGAGCTTCCGCACCGCCGCCGTGAGCGAGATGCCGTCCAGGCCGGGCATGTCCAGATCGAACACGCCGAGCGACGGGGGGTTCGCCTCGATCGCGGCGAGCGCCGTCGTGCCGTCGGGCGCGGTCTCGATGACGGCGCCGGGCAGCGCCTGCGCGAGGACGCTGACGAGGAAGCTGCGGAACGACGGGCTGTCGTCGGCCACGACGACGCGCGTCGCGCGGGTGTACGCCGGCATGGCGCCGCGGGCGTCGAGGAGCGCCTCGCGCAGCGCCTCCGCGCTCGCCATGCGCTCTTCGGGCTCCTTGGCCAGCGCCCCGAGCACCGGCGCGTCGAACGACGCGGGGAGGTCGAGGCAGAGCTCGCTCGGCGGGATCGGCGGCTGATACGCGTGCTGCATCACCAGATCGACGGTGCTCGTGCTCTGGAAAGGCAGGCGGCCGGCGAGCAGGTAGTAGGCGACCACCCCGAGCGCGTAGACGTCGATCCGCGGCAGCAGCGCGGGGTCGAGGTGCCGGCCCAGCGCCACCTCGGGCGCCAGGTACGCCGGGGTGCCGGAGAAGGCGAGCTCGATCCGATCGCCGCGCGGGATGCGCTTCGCGAGGCCGAGATCGGCGACCACCACGCGCAGGGCCTGGCCGACGAGGATGTTGGTCGGCTTGATGTCGCGGTGGGCGATGCCCGAGGCGTGGATCGCCGAGACGCCGAGGCAGACCTGGTCGAGGAGGCTCAGCGCCTCGTCGAGGACGAGCCGGCCGCCCTTGCTGTGGACGTAGGTGTCGAGCGTGACCCCGGGCACGTACTGCATCACGAAATACGGGGCGTTGGCGTACTCCCCGAACGCATAGATCTCGACGACGTTCGGGTGGTGGACGCGCGCCATCGCCCGCGCCTCCGCGAGCAGCCGGGCCTGCATCTGCGCGTTGTCGAGCTGCTCCGGCCGGAGCAGCTTGATGGCGACGTCCCGCTGGAGCTGCTCGTCGCGCGCCAGGAGGATGACCCCCATCGCCCCCTCGCCGAGACGGCCGCGAATGCGATAGACGCCTCCAAGTAAAGCGCCGTCGGGCGGCACCTGAACGTGGCCTCCGCCCTCGTGCATGCTCGAGCGTGTGGCGGCCAGCGCCAGGTCCTCGTCGCTGAGCGTCGAGCTGTCGACGGGCGGCTCGACGGGCGGCTCGACCCGCACGGGAGACCGGTCGCGCACGACGGTATCGACGCCCGGCAGCGTATCCGCGACGTCGGGCACGAGCGGCGCCGGGGGATCGCCGCCGTTCTCGCTTCCGGCACTGAAGCCAGGCGGGCCGTCCGCCGCGTCTGTCATAGAGCGCATGATACGTGCCCTGCTCATGCCTATCAACGAAGAGCGACACGTGCTGCAACTGCGAAGCGGCGTGCACGCGACTGCTGGTGGACGTGTCGCAGGCGCGTCATGACCGCCGCGATCGCTGTGCACGCGTCCGCGCGGCGTCAAGCACGATGTCGAGGGTGTGTCGGAATGCCACGCTGCTCAGAGCGGCTGGTCCCTCGCGCGGGGCGGCGCGCGCCAGCACCGCTAGGCGCCCCGCATGAGGAGCGGCTCCAGCCGGGGCAGCCTCGGCAGTAGCTGCTTTCTGATGCGGACTGCGCGGAGCACCTGGAAAGGGTCCTGGAGGAGCGTGCGGGGGGGCCTGCAGTGCATCCGCGCGAGCAGCGCCCCGAGCGGGTGCTTGAGCTGCTGCTGCGTCGCCACCATGGTGCAGAGCAGATCGGCGCCCGCCGTGATCAGCGGCCCGGCGCCGTAGCGCGGCTGGCCGAGCCCGAGGACGTAAAGGTTCTTGTGGCTCGGCGGGACGATCCCGTCGATGAGCTGCGGCAGGCCGTCCTTCCAGGCGATCACGCCGTCCGCGAGGAAGGGGAAGCTCACGCGATAGCCGGTGGCCGCGACGATGAGGTCGAATCGCTCGCGCGCCCCGTCGACGAACTCCACGGTGTCGCCGTCGAGCCGCCGGACGTCGGGGTGGGGCGTGATCCTGCCGTGCCGGAGGTGATAGAGCAGCTCCGAGTTGAGGGTCGGGTGCCGCTCGAACGGCTCGTGATCGGGGTGGGGGAGCCCGTAGCGCTCGTAGCGGCCGACGGAGAGCCGGACCAGGCTCTTGACGAAACGTCGCTGGAGCCAGGGCGGCATCCAGGGTTTGAGCAGCTCGACGGTGGGGACGCCGAGCATCATCTTCGGCAGGAACCAGTAGCCCCGGCGCAGGCTGAGGTGCGAGGAGGCGCCGAACCGCGACGCCTCGACCGCGATGTCGCACGCGGAGTTGCCGCCGCCGAGCACGAGCACCCGCTTGCCGGCGAGCTCCTCCGGGCGCCTGTAGTGCTTGGCGTGGAGGAGCTGGCCGCTGAAGGTGCCCGGGAGGTCGGGCATGCGCGGGTCCCAGTGGTGGCCGTTGCAGACGACGACGCCGCCGTAGACGCGCGTCTCGCCGCCCGACGGGCCGCTCAGGGTCACCTCCCAGCGGCCGCCGTCCCGCGGGGCGACGCGGGTGACCCGCGTGCGGAAGGCGATGTGCTCCCGGAGCCCGAAATGCTCGGCATAGCCGCGCAGGTAGTCGAGCATCTGCGCGGCGCTCGGGAAATCGGGGTAGTCCGCGGGCATCGGGAAGTCGGGGTACTCGGTGGTCTTCCTTGACGAGATGATGTGCACCGTCTCGTAGACGCCGTGGTACCAGTTGCCGCCCACGTCGTCGTCCGCCTCGAAGACGTCGAGCGGGATGCCGCTCCGCTTGAAGGCCCGAGCGACGCCGAGCCCGCAGAACCCTGCGCCGATGATCGCGTGCTTGTGCTCGTAGCCGCTCATGGCGTCCGTCCGGCGCTCAGGAGACGCCGATCCCGGCGAGGTAGGCCCTCGCGAGGTGGAGGTTGTCGTTCTGGGAAGGGTGGAAGTCGCGGCGCAGGTACTCGCGGATGCCGCGGAGGAACACGCCTTTCAGGATGGACCTGTGCCTCGTGAGCGGGAGTCGCTCTGTCAACGATCCGCGCTCGCCGCGCTCGCCGCGCTCGCCGCGCTCGCCGCGCTCGCCGCGGCGGGGGAGCTCCTGGGCGAGCAGCACGAGCAGGGCGGCGAGCCAGAACATCGAGAGCGTGACGGTGGCGAGCGCGAAGCCCACGATGCGCAGGGCGTAGCTCGGGTGGACGAGCTTCAGCACGTCGAAGGCGACGGTCTTGTGCTCGATCTCCTCGGCGGCGTGCCAGAGCAGGAGCGCCCTCGCGGTCGGGTGGGCGAGGTCGAGCGTCCCTGCCTGGAGCGCGTCCTCCGCCATGATGGCTGTGTAGTGCTCGAGGGCCGCGGTGACCGAGAGCCGCAGCGCGGGCGAGCAGACGCGCTCGATGCCGTCGTAGGCGACCCGCTCGTAGGCGCGGAGGAACCGGTCGATCTCGTAGCCCTGCCCGCGGAGCAGGTCGAAGAACCGCTCGTGCGCCTTGGCGTGGTGGCCCTCCTGCCCGAAGAACGCCCTCAGCTGGGCGCGCAGCGCCGGGTCCTCGACGCGGTCGGCGTAGCGCGCGACGCTGCGGATGAAGAAGCGCTCGCCGGCCGGGAACAGCAGGTTGATAGCGTTGGCGACGTGGGTCGGCAGCGCCTGGCCCCCGAGCCAGTGCCGGGTGAGGCCCTGCTCGAACGACACGGGCGGCTTGCGCGGCGTGAGGGGCGACGGGTCGGTGATCATCGAGCTCTCCTTCCTCCGCATTCGTCTCCTCCCGAGGTGCCCTCCAGCGCCGGTCGAGGCGCCGGAGGAGCCCGTGCCGGGCGCGCCGCACCGCGGCGCAGCTCAGGGTACGGGCGCCGGTCCGTGT